>NZ_VOZE01000015.1:0-51027 GCF_013419925.1 Acinetobacter sp. YH12045
TGCTCATTATAGGGCAATTTCTTACACGTGCAAGTGCTTTTCACTCACAAAGAACACGAGTGTTTTATTTTTATGCACCATTATGGTTCAAAAAATACACTTTACCCACATAAATACATGATATTTATTACAAATATCATGTAAAATATTTTTCCTATTTTGTGCGCTTAGTTTTTTTCAGGTGCTGCTTTAATCACCACACTCTGTATAACTACTGGGTTTACAGGGACATTCTGGTGCATTCCATAGTTCGCAGTTGGAACTTTTACGATTTTATCGACGATATCCATACCTTTAGTGACCTTACCAAAAACAGCATATCCCGCATTCATTGCACTTTTATTGAGGAAGTCATTGTCTGCAACATTAATAAAGAACTGACTACTTGCTGAATCAGGATGATTCATCCGTGCCATTGCCAATGTGCCACGCTTATTGCTCAAGCCATTACTTGATTCATTCTTAATCGCCGCTTTTGTTGGCTTCTCCTGCATCTTGACATCCATGCCCCCACCCTGAACCATAAATCCAGGAATCACGCGATGAAAGATTGTACCGTTATAAAATTTTTCTTTTGCATAGCTTTCAAAGTTTTTAGCTGAGATAGGTGCTTTGTCATTGAATAGCTCAATTTCAATATTGCCTTGAGAGGTTTTCATTTCGACAATAGTATTGGCAGCAAAACTGCTTAAGCTCACACAGCCAAGTGCTGCGGTAAATAAAATCTGTTTTAACATTTGCTAACTCTTCTGGTTGATCTCGTACTTGTTATTGACTGTATATTAGTCTCTGATGATTAAAAAGTAATTATTCTGCCATTATTAAAACGAGAACAATGATGACGCAAATAATACCGTCGGACACTCCATTGACACATTTACCGCCTTGGCAACTGCGTGGCGATGCTTTTATTTTGAATTATTGGATCTCTCCGAGTTTTATCCAACGAGCGCAGATGTTCCGTTTAGCGACATCAGCTTTGGGTCGTGTGGTTCAGGTGTTATTGGTCCGATACCATGATTCGCCTGTGGGTCCTTATGACGAATTGCTGATTTTAGATCACCCTTTATGGAGTAAGAAAAGGTTAAGTTCGATACCTAAGATTTATGTTTCGACAGATATCTCTGTCATTCATGGCCAAAAACTCTGGGGTATTCCTAAAGAGTTGGCAAAGTTTGAATGGCAACAACATGACAATGAAGTGGTCTGTACTATAGAAGTTGAAAAACACAAAATGCAGATCCGTTTAAATAAATCACGTTCACAGCGTTCTTTCTATATTAATAGTCATCATATCCCTGCAGCGATGTTGCAAATCAGACAAGCGTGGGAAGGTAAGCGCTATCAATTTTCACCGAAGTTTCGCGGACGGCTATCTAAACTGAAACAGGTAGAATGGCACAACACACAGGACATTTTTCCAAATTTTTCTGAAGCACGATTATTGCAAAGCTTTTATGTCCCAGAATTTAGCCTCGTTTTTCCTGCTGCAAAAATCCAAGATAAATAACCCAATAAATAAAAACCCAGTGTTTCACGTGAAACACTGGGTTTACTTTATATAAAGGAATGATTAACTACGTTTATCCCAAAATTTACGGAACTTCGTACTGATCTCAATCACGTATTTTTTAGCTCGGTGCGAAACCGGGGTTAAGTTAATAAAGCCATGGGTTTGATCGGTATATTCTTGATAAAACACTTTTACCCCTTGCTGACGGAGTTTATGCGAATAAATTTCACCTTCGTCATGTAAAACGTCATGCCCTGCCGTCACGATATACGCGGGTGCGATACCTGCCAACTTTCCATAGGTCGGTGAAATTAATGGATCATCCAAGGCCACTGCATGCTGTTCCGCATATAAAGCAGTTACGACATCAATATCTTTTTCAGTGAGAACCAGTCCATCTTTATACGCATAGAAAGATGGATGGCGACTTTTGAAATCCACCACAGGATAAATTAATAGCTGAGCTTGCGGGGCAAAAACTTTCTGAGCACTGCGCTGCGCAACTGCGGTAGCAATATTGCCGCCTGCACTATCCCCTGCTACCGCAATTCGATTTTTTAGAATTTTAAACTGACGACTATTTTGATAAGTCCAAGCCAAGGCATCTTCACAACTTTGCATTAATTGAGCTGGGCTGGCCTCTGGCGTGAGTGGATAATCAATACTTAAAACTTGTGCTTTGGCATGCACGGCCAATAAACGACAAACTTCATCATGCGTGTCTAGACCACCCACCACAAAACCACCACCATGATAAAACACGATCATCGGTAATTTTTTATTTGGAGCAGGATGATAATGACGCGCAAACAGCGTAGCACTTTGTAAAGGTAGACGTATATCTTGCACTTGTTTCACAAAGGTCGGCTTGGTCTTGATCGACTCCATCTGTAAATCAAATAATTTACGAGACTTCACATAGTCTTCAGTCACAAAGCCTGACTTACCTTGCTTGAGTTGAGCCGCCATCATGCATTTCACCAGCGGATCTAATTCTGGAAAAATAAACGGATAATCGAGACGTTTTGCGAGGCTTTCTTTGGCAAAGTTAGGAAGACGATCAAGTAACCGAGCAGCCGTACCTTGGCCTTTATCTTTCATATTTTTAAGTGATTCATTCAATGCAAACATGCTCTATCCTTCGAATTATGCTCTTCATACTTTCTACATGATCTAGGTCAAATGTGACCATATTCACATATAAGTCTCAACATCGACATACATAGTACAAACCTAGTTAAGCTAATCTTCTTTTATAGAGTTGTCATTGACAATTTACCCAAGTTTTATGGGTTGATTATGCTAACCCATTCTCGATAAAGGATACTCACCATGGCTAAAAAGATCATCCTTCTGTCTTTTGCGACTGCTTTTTTGGCTGTAGGCTGCGTAGCATTCCCTGAAGATGGTTACTACGATGGACGTTATGATCAACGTTATGACCGCCGTTATGATCATAATGATCGACGCTATGATAATCGTTATGATCGCCGTTACGACAGTCGTTATGAACAAGACCGCCGTACATGGGAACGTCAGCAACAACAACGTAATCGTTTAGAGCTCGAACGTAGAAAGCAGCAACTTGACCAGCGTAACTGGGAACAGAATCGTAAAAATCAACAAGAGTGGGATCGTCGTAAAAACGAACTCGAACGTCAACGTCTAGAACAACAGCGTAAATACTCTGAAGCTGAACGTCGTAAACGTGCTGAACAAGATCGTCAAAAAGTCAGCAAAGAGCGTCAGCGCTTAGAAGAACAGCGCCGTAAAGCCAGTCAAGATCGTAGAAAACAAATTGAGCAAGAGCGCAAAAAAAATATTCAAGATTTAAGAAAGGCATCAGATCAACAACGTAAAGCGGCTGAAGAACGTCGTCGCGCGTGGGAAAATCGCCGTTAATTGTTGTTTTTGCAGATCGGTTAAAAGTAAAAAGCTCATCTACATGATGGGCTTTTTTTTCGTTCACTAAAAATAGAAAAGGTAAAAAAAAGCAATAGAAAAGAAAATAGACAGAAGAGGCATCCTATCTTCTGTCTATTCTTGACTGCCTGTTGTTACAGGTCAGAGAGCATTAAACAATCTTATTGCTGAACTGCAGGTTGTGGTGCAGGCGCAGATTGAACTTCAGCACCTTGAGCTGATGGATCTGCTTGAACCACAGCACCCGATTGCTCTGTCGTTACAGATGCTTCAGTTGCAGACGTTACTTGTGCGGTTTCTGGAGATTCTACAGTTTCTTGAGAAGTACAACCTACCGCAGCTAAACCAAAACCTAAAACTGCGACAGCGAATAAACCAATTTTTTTCATCTTCATTATTTCCTTCATTGAATCATTAAAAGCAAAGCTCAACTTTGCCCGAGTCATAATGGAAAATAATTCTGTGAATTTCCTACCTTCTGAGTTGTACTTTGTACGAGGCACGGTACAGCTTATGAAATGTTTTATTAATCAGGCAGTTTTCATTCATTTTGAGGCTTTACATCATTTATTTAACTCAAGTGCTTTGTTTTTTATTAATAAAATAAATATAAATGGTTTTAAATAAAGCGTGATCTCAGCTTTTGAATACAACAAAGTCCAACAAAACTTGCAGCTCAGTTACTTAAGTGGCTGTTTTTATAAATTTCATGCAAAAAAAAAGCCTGCTTATGAGAGAAGCAGGCCATGAAAAACACATTTGAAATAAATTAAGAAACTACAGCGATAGAATCTGAAACAAAGAATACTGTGCTGATCATTTTTTGTGAAATATTTAATAAAACTGATACTAAGAGTTTTTATGTATAAATATTAACCACTATTTTTTGAGGCAAAAAAAATGCTGATTCTTGGGAAATCAGCATGGAAAAGTGTTTCTAAAATCTAGAGGTAGTCACCATATCCCTCTCTCCAGTGGATATGGTCACTTCCGATAGATAAATTATGCAAATTTTCAGGCACAAAGAGAAACCGTTAAAATTTATGATGAAAATCTATAAATCCGATCAAAATATGATTATACATTCAAATCAATAATTTATATTTTCATAGAATTTAATTTTGCAGTCGATATTTGGCTGAAAAACCATTTATTTGAATAAAAAATTGCATTTAATCGCTGACTTCGCTTGAATTTTTATACCCTGCCCCGATTTCTTTTATTAATCATGAATTCAAAACGCATGGCAGTTACGCATCGATGTCGTTTGAACGCACAGCTATAAGGACTGAACATGTTTAAGAACCCATTTAAACGGAGTAAATCAATGGCGACTGAGCAAAACCAAGACGCTCAAGATCTTCAACAAGAGCAAGCAGAACAGCAAACTCAAGCTGAAAACGAGCAAGCTGAAGTTTCAGTTGAAGATTTACAAGCACAAATCACCAATTTAGAAGAAAGCTTAAAACTTGAAAAAGCACGTACTGCAAATGCCGTATATGAAGCGCAAAAAAGTGTAGAGCGCATTCAACGCGAATCTGAAAAGCATAAAGATACTGTGCTGGAAAAATTTGCAAAACAATTACTTGAGTCAGTTGATAACCTTGAACGCGCGATTGCTGCGGCAGGTGATGAAAAATCAGGTTTATCTGAAGGTGTAGAACTTACACTGAAATCATTGCTCAGCACTTTAGAAAAATTTGGTGTGGTTGCTGTGGATACTGCAAATGGTTTCAATGCAGATCTTCATCAGGCTGTGGGCATCGATCCAAATGCCAAATCGAATGAAATCGGAACAGTATTGCAAAAAGGCTATAGTTTAAACGGTCGCCTATTACGCCCTGCTATGGTTATGGTTGGTGCATAAAGACAAATTTTCTGAGACGAATTAAAAATTTTAACCAATATTACTTGAAAATTTTTGATTGGCTCTCATATCGGATAACAAGCGAAAACATCGTAAAAGAATTTTAGAGGAAACATCCAAATGGCGAAAATCATTGGTATTGACTTAGGTACTACAAACTCTTGCGTAGCAGTACTTGAAGGCGACAAAGTAAAAGTAATCGACAACGCTGAAGGCGCTCGTACAACCCCATCTATTATTGCGTATAAAGATGGCGAGATCCTTGTCGGTCAATCTGCTAAGCGTCAAGCAGTGACTAACCCTAAAAACACATTATTTGCAATCAAACGTTTGATCGGTCGTAAGTACCAAGACCAAGCTGTGCAAAAAGATATCGGCCTTGTACCTTACAAAATCATCAAAGCTGACAATGGCGATGCTTGGGTTGATGTAAACGATAAGAAACTTGCACCACAACAAATCTCTGCTGAAATCTTGAAAAAGATGAAAAAAACAGCTGAAGACTACCTTGGTGAAACAGTAACTGAAGCGGTAATTACTGTTCCTGCGTACTTTAACGATGCTCAACGTCAAGCGACTAAAGATGCAGGTAAAATTGCTGGTTTAGATGTTAAACGTATCATCAACGAACCAACAGCTGCTGCACTTGCGTTCGGTATGGACAAAAAAGAAGGCGACCGTAAAGTTGCGGTTTACGACTTAGGTGGTGGTACTTTCGACGTATCAATCATTGAAATCGCTGACCTTGATGGCGACCAACAAATCGAAGTGTTGTCTACAAACGGTGATACATTCCTTGGTGGTGAAGACTTCGATAATGCATTAATTGAATACTTGGTTGAAGAGTTCAAGAAAGAACAAAGCGTAAACTTGAAACAAGATCCGCTTGCACTTCAACGTTTAAAAGAAGCTGCTGAAAAAGCAAAAATCGAGCTTTCTTCTTCGAATGCAACAGAAATCAACCTTCCATACATCACAGCAGATGCGACTGGTCCTAAACACTTAGTGATCAACGTGACTCGCTCTAAACTTGAAGGTTTAGTTGCTGAATTGGTTGCTCGTACAATTGAACCATGTAAGATTGCACTTAAAGATGCAGGTCTTTCAACCTCTGACATCTCTGACGTAATCTTGGTGGGTGGTCAGTCTCGTATGCCACTTGTACAACAAAAAGTACAAGAGTTCTTCGGCCGTGAGCCACGTAAAGACGTGAACCCAGATGAAGCTGTAGCGATGGGTGCTGCGATTCAAGGTGCAGTACTTTCAGGTGATAAAACTGACGTACTTCTTCTTGACGTAACTCCGCTTACACTTGGTATTGAAACAATGGGTGGCGTGTTAACAGCGATCATTGAGAAAAACACGACGATTCCTGCGAAGAAATCTCAAGTGTTCTCAACTGCTGCAGACAACCAACCAGCTGTAGACATTTCAGTTTACCAAGGTGAACGTAAAATGGCTCAACAAAACAAATTGTTGGGTAACTTCCAATTGGGCGATATTCCACCTGCTCCACGTGGTGTACCACAAATTGAAGTATCATTTGACATCAACGCTGATGGTATCTTGAAAGTATCTGCAAAAGATAAGAGCACAGGTAAAGAGCAATCAATTCAAATTAAAGCTAACTCTGGTTTGAGCGATGCTGAAATTGAAGCGATGATCAAAGATGCTGAAGCGAATGCTGAAGAAGATCGTAAATTTGAAGAATTAGCGAAAGCACGTAACGAAGCTGATGCACTTGTTTCTTCTGCTCAAAAAGCAGTAAAAGATCTTGGCGAACAAGTAACTGCTGATGAGAAATCTGCAATCGATGCTGCTGTAGCTGAGCTCGAAGCAGCGACTAAAGAAAACGATGTAGATGCAATCAAAGCGAAAACTGAAGCACTTCAAAACATCATTATGCCGATCACTCAACGTGCTTATGAAGCTGCACAAGGTCAAGGCGGTGCTGAAGGTTTTGATCCTAACGCTTTCCAAGGCGCTGAAGGTCAAGCTCAAAAAGCAGATGACGGCGTTGTAGATGCTGAGTTCACTGAAGTGAAAGATGACAAAAAATAATTTGTCGCTTTAACTGAGTCTTTCAAAGCTCAAAAAGACCGCGCGAAAGCGCGGTTTTTTTTGGGATGATTTTATCTGCATCAGGCAATATTCAAATAACACGCAAACGTTCAAACAGCCACATTCTTTTCGACTCACTATCAATCTAAACTTAGATTTGCATAGCGCTAAATTTCAGTTAAATTAATGTAATATAATCAATTTTTGCGACTCTATGCGTTTGATTTTAATTATTGTTGTCATCGTTTTGAGTACTTGGTGGATCTATCAAACCAAGCAGCATCCTCAACTGAAATTTAATTCAATTTCAGATCGACTTTTACACCCTCTCGATACCCGACTGCGTTATCGGGTTGCTGATGTCGATCCGCGTTTTGGATTAAGCCAGCAACAAGTCATTCAACTTAGCCAAGAAGCCGCAGAGATATGGCATAAAGGGACACTCAAACCGTTATTTATCTATGACCCAAATGCACAACTGGCGATCCATCTAATTTATGATGATCGCCAAGAACAATACAATGCCTATAAGCAAGTCCAAAAGACCTTAGCCGCAGATAAAGCCCGTAATGATTTATATGCCGAGAACTTAGCAAATTCGAGAAAAGGTCTGGAGATGAATGAGCAACAGCTCCGATCAAAACAAGCCATGATTCGTGCGGAAATCGCACAGCTGTCGCAAGAACGTATGAATTGGAGCCGAATAGAGCATGCACAAGGCCCCAATATGCAACGCGTTGAAAGAGAACTTGAGCAAGTTAAAGCACAAGCGATGCAATTAGACCAAGAAATAGATCGATTTAATCAGCAAAATGATCAATTTAACCAACAAGTCTTAAGCTATAACCAGCAAATCGATCAATATAATGCAGGCGTGATACAAGCCAGTCAGCGCTTTCCTGCTCGAGAGTTTCATAAAGGTGTCTTTATGGGCGATCAGATTCAGATTTATCAATTTGATGCCGAAGATGATTTACGCCTTACCCTTGCCCACGAACTCGGACATGCTCTCGGCTTATCTCACCATAATGACCCTGCTGCATTAATGTACCCAATTTTAGGCGCGCAACAATTAGAAAACTTTAAACTGATGCCAGCAGACCAAGGCTTACTATATTATCGTTAGAACACCCTGAGCAAAAAAACCATACAATCTATAAGGATATTATAGGATTCACCAACAATAATTAGCATTTCATGTTATTGTTGATTTGCAATAATTCCCTTATATCAATGACATCTTACGTGGAGAGCAATGTGAGTTACTACCATATCTTAATTGAAGTGAATGACCACATCAGCACGATTGAACAAACCCGTGATATTGAGATTTTTGATATTACAGACATTCAACCTTATCTCCATGCGGTACTTTTACCCTTTTTTAATGAGCAATTAATTGAGCTCGAAGACGAAAATCTTGAGTTTAAAGATGTCTTGCATTTACAGGTCAAACAAACCCTATTGCCGATCCGTGACCTCATCGAAGAAGAACAACGCCTGCTTCCGAGTGATACCGATGTCACCATTACGGCATATGAAATTTTTAATAATTATCAATTGACTCAAGACGTGACTACCGTAATTTTAGATCTATTAGAAGCACTAAAATTTGAAGCCTAATATCGATTTTAAACATTAAAAAAGCCCTCTAAATGAGGGCTTTTTTATGGCTCAATTCATCATCGCGATTAGATCGAGAATGAAGATCCACATCCACACGTGGTTGTCGCATTCGGGTTTTGAACCACAAATCGAGAACCTTCAAGACCTTCAATATAGTCGACTGTTGAACCAACTAAATATTGATAGCTCAGTGAATCAACCAACATCTTCACATCACCATTGATAAATTCAGCATCATCTTCGTTTTGGCTTTCAGCAAAATTAAACCCATATGAGAAACCTGAACAACCACCACCAGTCACATATACACGTAACATAAGGTCTTGATTACCTTCACTCTCACGCAATTGGCGTACTTTATTGGCAGCATTGTCAGTCAGCACAAGTGCTTGAGCATTCATGATGGATTCCTCTGAGTCATTGGGGTGTCTTTAAAAAGAAAAGACCATATTTCAAGTATAACATACTCAATATATGGTCAGTCTTCACAGTTTAAAGTTAAATCAGAGTATTTTTCTCAAGATTCATTTAAAACTTATTTATAGTTTTCTTCCTGTAATGCGCATTCGAAGTTTTTCGGATCTTGTTTACAGCGGAATTGCCATAATAGTTTCATCATTCGCTTGTCGTAGATACCACGTTTAGTCAAATCAATACGCGCTTCACGCATCATTTTTTGATAACCAGCTTTGTCTGCAGTTGGAACATCCATCCAATATTTGGCTGGAATTTCCGATTTCATTTTTCCTAAAATGGTGAATGCGCGAGGTAATTGTGTTTTGACCCAATCACGTGATTTTTGTCCATAACCTGCAGGGAATTTATCTGGGCGAATAATGATATTTCCCGTCACTTGTAAAATTGGATAATTGACGATTGCGCCTTTGCTGCCTAAACCTTTATGTAATTCCAATGGTTTGAACACCGCAGCAGGTGCCCCAATTATATCTACCTGACCATTGTTAAATTTGGCGCCAAAATTGGTTACATCAGCACTGACTGCTTGAGCTCCGACCTGCTGCACCATAATTTTCTGTGCTTCATCATAGTCAAGCACCGCAATTTTTTTACCTGCTGCTTTAGCGACAGTATTAATACTTCGGTCATTCACTAACAGATAGGCATCACCAACAGGTATCACACCTGCCACTTCATATTTACTATTAACCATGCTCTTCGCAAATGTTGGACTTGCAAGACCTTGCATAACTTTTACGGCCAATTTCAAATCTGGAATCGCACCAATGGCATCTAAAGAACCAGTAAAATTATTGAATTGGCGACCACGCATACCAGTAACACTGATCCCATCACATTTACCGGCTTTAAAATCTTCTGCAATCACTGCTTCATTTTGACCGACGCGGAGCTCAATGTCTGCGCCCCAGTTTTTTGCCGCCAATTGATAATCTTTCATCAGGGTAAAAACATCACCATTTTTACCGACCAAATCAAATACGCATACCACTTGCTTCGCTTGAGCTACGCCATTTACCGCTATTAATGCAGCAGCAACGCCCAATGCCCTTGTCCATTGTTTCATACTGACTTTCCTTGTTTTTTACTGTTTTTGTTTTTTAACCATTTTTTGAATTTTGGGTCATGCTGAGTTCGATTCAATTGACTCACAGCCCTCGATTTGAATTTAGATTACCTGAATATTTTGCTCACTCAATGGCGAGAATGACCTGTAAATTTGCAAAAAAAAGCCTGGATAAATCCAGACTTTTTTCTTTAAATATCAGCTTATTCGCCGCCCAGTGAACATTCAAAATTGGCTTTATCAACAGAACAACGTGCCTTTTTCAAAACAGACATCATGCCTGCATCGTAAATGCCACGCTTCGTCATATCCATACGACCTTCACGCAGTAATTTTTGATATTTGGTTTTATCTTCTGCACTTAGGTTAAGTTTATATTTCGCAGGAATACCCGCTTCTAGACGGTTAATCATCGCGATACTCTTCGGTAAGTGTTTCACAAACCAATCACGTGATTTTTGACCAAAGCCAGCTGGGAACTGATCAGGACGAATAATAAAGTCCGCAGTCACTTGTAGAACTGGGAAGTTAAACATCGCACCATTGGTACCTAAACCTTTATAGATCTCTAATGGTTTGTAGGCATATGCAGGCGCACCCACCATATCGACCTGACCATTATTAAACTTCGCCACAAAGTTAGATACATCTGAAATCACAGCTTGAGCGCCGACACGTTGCACCATGATTTTTTGTGCTTCGTCATAGCCTAATACTGCAAACTTTTTACCTGCTGCTTTTTCAATTGAGTCAATTTTCTTGTCTTTGACAAAGATGAATGCTGAACCCAGTGGGGCAATACCCGCCACTTCGTATTTTTTACCACCTAGATTGCTGACCATTTTTACAGCATTACGTTGGTCTAATGCAAAGGTAATCGCACGTTGCGCAATCGCATTGCTCGGTGCGCCACCCAGCGCATCAATAGAGCCTGCAAATTTATTGTACTGACGCGCACGCATCGCCGTCATAAATACGCCGTCACATTTACCTGCTTTAAAGTCATTGTCGGCTACTGCTTCATCTTGACGCGGAATTAAGTTAATTTCAGCACCCCAGCCTTTTGCTGCAAGCGCCCATTCCTGAGCCATTTGATATGACTCGCCTGACTTACCCAGTAAGTCAAATACACAGATATCTACTTTTGCTGCCTGAGCTGAACCAGCAAAGCCAATTGCAGCAAATGTAGCCAATGATAGGAGCGTTTTTTTCATTCTATTTTCCTTTCAAATCTTTTTATGGTTCAGAGGTGTCCTTACACAAGCCCGATATTAAGCAAGTTAAATTAAAAAAAATAGAGCATTTACTCCATTTATTTATGTCATTTTGGCATATTCTGTTTTTCTGTGATGCATATCACTTTTTATTCAAAGTTAAATTATAAATATAATCATCATCTTATATTTGCAAAAATGGCTTTTTACATTTACAGCGATTGCATCAAAATTTACAAAGAAATACAGAAAAAAGCTTATTCACCCGCCACTGAACACTCAAAATTGGTGCGCTCAATCGTACAACGGGCTTTTTTCAGTACCGTCATCATAGTGGAGTCATAGATCCCTTGTTTGGTTAAATCCATCCGTCCTTCACGCAATATTTTCTGATACTTCAACTGATCATCTTTGCTGAGATTCATCTTATATTTGGCAGGAATTTCAGCTTCCATACGTTTCACCATGGCAAAACTTTTTGGTAATTGCTTAACAAACCATTGCCGAGAAGGCTCTGCAAAACCTTCTGGGAATTTATTATTACGAATAATCAAGTCTGCCGTGACATTCACCACAGGAAAATTCACCATCGCCCCAGTAGTACCTAAGCCTTTTGAAATTTCGAGTGGTTTAAAGGCATAAGCCGGTGCAGCCACAATTTCAACTTCAGCCTGATTAAACTTGCGAATAAAATTAGAAATTTCTGACATCACTGGCACAGCGCCAACACGGTCTACCATCACTTTTTGCGCATAGTCATAATGTAAAATGGCAAATTTTTTACCTTCAGCTTTTTCTAAATTATTGATATTGCGATCACGGACAAAAATGTAGGCTGAACCAATTTGCCCGATCCCTGCCACTTCATAACTATCTTTGCCTAGATTGCTAATCAGTCGTTTACTGTTCCGTTTATCTAAGACATAGGTAATGGCTTTTTGTGCGATAGTATTATTCGGTACACCGCCAATGGCATCAATCGAACCAGCAAATTTGTTATACGCACGTGCCCGCATCGAGGTCATATAAAATGCGTCACATTTCCATTCTTTAAAATCTTTATCGACTTTGGATTCATCTTGATATGAAATCAGTTGAACTTGTGCTCCCCATGCCTTACTGGCCAGAGACCACTCTTCCATCAGCTTATAAGATTCCCCCGCTTTTCCAAGTAAATCGAACACACAAACCTTCTGATTGGCATAGCTTTGTGCAGACATCACACCTGAAAGAAGCGATAAAATTAAAATTCCTTTTCTCATTTTTTATATTCCCAATATGTTTTATTAATCCATTTAAAACAACAACTTGAAATATTTTTTTAATACTATAGCCCTTTCAATATACCTAAATACGTGGAATCTGTCACATTTTTTCAGATGGTTGCGATGCTTTGTTTTTTCTTTTGCAAAGCCATCCATTAGAATAGCCCCACATTCTTCTTGTTTAGTTAGTTCCATGATTCAGTTAGACCAACTTTCCATTCGTCGCGGTGGGCGTGTTTTATTTCAAAAAGCATCTATGCAATTGCATCCAGGCTGGAAAATCGGCTTAACCGGTGTAAATGGTGCGGGTAAATCCACTCTTTTTTCTGCGCTTTTAGGTGGAATGGAATCTGATGGTGGTTCATTAACTCGTCCTGCGGTATGGACCGTCGCGCATATGGCACAAGAAATCAAAGCACTCGATATGAAAGCGATTGATTTCGTTCTTTCAGGCGATGAAGAATATTGGGAAATACAACATAAACTTGAACATCCAGAACAATTAGACAATGAAGCGTTGGCACACTTATATGGCCGATTTGATGAAATCCATGGCTATACAGCTCCATCCAAAGCCTCACAACTGATGGCCGGCCTGGGTTTCTTTGAACATCAGTCCCAGCTCAATGTTTCAAGCTTTTCAGGTGGTTGGCGTATGCGTTTAAACCTTGCGCGTACCCTGATGAGCCGTTCCGACCTCTTATTACTCGATGAACCAACCAACCACTTAGACTTAGATGCGATTTTGTGGTTAGAAGATTGGTTAAAAGCTTACGAAGGTACACTAATCTTGATTTCACATGACCGTGATTTCTTAGATGCGGTGACTGATCATATTTTACATATCGAAAATCAAGAGCTGACACTTTACACCGGCAACTATTCGACCTTTGAACGCACCCGCTCTGAGCGCTTGGCACAACAACAACAAGCCTATGAAAAGCAGCTTGAAACCCGTGCGCATCTCCAAAAATTTATTGACCGTTTTAAAGCCAAAGCGACTAAAGCTAAGCAGGCTCAAAGCCGTATTAAACAATTAGAACGCATGCAGGAACTTTCTGCGGCGCATGTCGATACACCATTTACCTTTAGTTTCCGTGAACCGACCAAAATGAGTTCACCACTGCTGCAAATGGAACACGCAGATATTGGCTATGGCGACAAACTGATCGTGACCAATGTAAACCTGCAAATTACCCCAACCAGCCGAATTGGTTTACTCGGGATGAATGGTGCGGGTAAATCAACCTTAATTAAATCGTTAGTTGGTGACCTTCCTTTATTACAAGGGACGCGCAAAGCCTCTGAACTGTTGAATATTGGCTATTTTGCTCAGCATCAAATGGATGCTCTAGATGGCAATGCCAGCCCGATGTTGCAACTATCTCGAATTGCTGACAAAAAAATCAGTGAAGCTGCATTACGTTCATTTTTAGGCAGCTTTGGTTTTAGTGGCGAACGCATGGATACACCAAGTGAAGGCTTTTCAGGCGGTGAACGAGCACGATTAGCTTTGGCTTTGATTGTTTGGCAACGTCCCAATGTTTTAATTCTAGATGAACCTACCAACCATTTAGACCTTGATATGCGTCATGCCCTAACTATGGCATTACAAGATTTTGAAGGCGCTGTGGTTTTGGTTTCGCATGAACGTCAATTGATTGCCAGCGTTTGTGACGAATTATTGTTGGTACATCATGGGAAATGTCGCGAATTTGATGGTGACCTCGTGGCTTATGCCGATTGGCTGCGTCAAGCGCGGATCGACATGATGAAAAATAGCCAACAAGCCCCTACTCCCATCAAATCTCAAGTTGAAACTAAACCGACGATTTCCAAAGTCGATAAAGAAGCTCAGCGCAAAGAAGCTGCACGTCAGCGTGAATTGACCCGCCCGATTCGTAAAAACATTGAAAAAAATGAAGCGCAAATCAGCAAAATTCAGCCACGCTTAAACGAAATCGAGGAATTATTAGCAGACAGTGCTTTATATGAAGCCAGTCGTAAAGATGACTTACTCAAACTAATGAATGAGCAAACAGAATTAAAAGCCAAACTTGAATCTGTCGAAGAGCAAATGCTTGAATTAATGATGGAATTAGAAGAAATGGAAAGTAGTTTTGAGGCTTAATTTAAAAAGCAAAACCCTAGATTTCCATTATTAAGAAAACCTAACTTAAGCTCAAAAAATCAATCGCCGCGTAATTTAAATGTTCCACGGCGATTTTTTATTTATACTTCACAATAATAATCACACTATAAATCTAAAAAATATTTAAAAAATCGAATGTTCATATCCAACTGGTTATTACATTGTTAAAGCATTTCTATTCGGAAAGAAACTAAAAATTGAGCGATAGCTTTTACCCTAATTTTGTAAATGAATTCAAAAAAATATACTTCACATCAAACTCATTACCACAGTTATCCACAAAAGCCATTTTTAAATTCAAATCTTAGTTTTAAATTCATTTTTATTTTTTAAATTCAAAATATCAAACCACCTTTTTGTGGATAAATATTTTTAAATAATGTTATCCACAATTATAAATGACTTTGATGTTAAACACTATTAAATGTGAAAATTCACAAAACTTATCCACATTTGCAAGATGGATGCATTTTATCTCCATTCACGACATCAATTTAAACTTTTTATTGTTTAAGATAAGGCAGAAGGATGGGCTTTTTTTGCCTTTAAAAAACGTAATTCTTGTATTTTCCAGGTCTGATCAAAATGCCAGATTTCCTGTATTTGCTGCTGTGTTTCGGCTAAACCAATTAAAATTTTGCACTCAGTTTGGTCACGATTAAACTCATATTCTTCAAATTCTACGTCTGGTTTTTGTGGTTTCCAAACCCCATTCTTCACTGCATGTGCAATACGTTCATAGCGGACATAATTACTTTCGACACGCCCGTCTTGCTCATAAACCACCTTAAAGTGCTCATCTTCGTATTCGGCTAAAACGGTATAATTTCCGGTAAAAAATGCATTTACCCAGATGTCACGAATGTGTTCAAGTTGATTGTCCATCATATATAGACCTCTTATTTTTAGCTGCTAAGTTCAATTTGATTTGAGCTTAGCATCAGAATAAGTCAATTTTATAAAACACAAATTGGCGATTTAATATTCAATTTTATTTAAGATAGCATAAAAAAAAGCACTCCCAAGAGTGCTTTTTTGAATGATTCTGTAATCAGAATTTAGGCATCAATATCCGCATTTAACGCATTTTCTTCAATGAAGGCACGACGTGGTTCCACATCATCACCCATCAAGCAAGAGAACATACGATCAGCTTCAATCGCATCCTGTACCGTTACTTGCAGCATGTTACGGTTCTCAGGATCCATCGTGGTTTCCCAAAGCTGCTCAGCATTCATCTCACCCAAACCTTTATAGCGCTGAATCATCATGCCACGGCGTGAGTCTTGTAAGATGTTTTGCCAAACCTGATGGAAGCTGCTCACTGGAATTTTGCGCTCGCCTTTTTGTAGGAAAGCGCCTTCTTCCAATAAGGTGAACCAACTCTTCGAATTTTTGAGTAAACGCGCATATTCACCTGAACCCAATAGACCTGAATCTAACAAGTATTGGTGCGGTAAATTATGAACATAGATGGTAATACGCGGGAAATAGGTCGCTGACTTATTGCCTTCAGTATCTTCATGCTCAAACGTTTCGATGCTTAATTCAGGACGTAGGCTAGGCTGAGTTTTCTCAATATTGGCACGTAGTTGCTCACCCCAAGTCTGTACATAGTCTTGGTTATTTGCTTGATCTAACTTAAAGCCTTCTACTGCCAATAAACCATCCAACACACTTGCAGGATAACGTACAGTCAGACGATGCAAACTCTTTTGAGAGGTTTGATAATCCGCAATCACACCCGCTAAAGCCTCACCACGAATGGCAGGTGCTTCTGCACTGATGTGTAATTCAAGCTCATCAATTGCATTTGAAATCAGGTAAGTCTCAAGTGCATCATTATCTTTGATGTACTGTTCTTGCTTGCCTTTTTTCAGCTTATACAACGGTGGCTGTGCAATATAAATATATCCACGTTCCACAAGTTCTGGCATTTGACGGAAGAAGAAGGTCAATAGTAGCGTACGAATGTGCGAACCATCGACGTCGGCATCGGTCATGATGATGATTTTGTGATAACGCAGTTTGTCTGGGTTATATTCCTCACGGCCAATACCACAGCCTAAAGCGGTAATCAATGTTCCCACTTCTTGAGAAGAAATCATCTTGTCAAAACGTGCACGTTCCACGTTGAGGATTTTACCTTTCAGCGGCAAAATCGCTTGCATCTTACGGTTACGGCCCTGTTTTGCAGAACCGCCCGCAGAGTCACCTTCGACTAAGTAAAGTTCAGATAATGCAGGATCTTTTTCCTGACAATCGGCCAATTTACCTGGCAGGCCTGCAATATCAAGCGCACTCTTACGACGTGTCATTTCACGTGCTTTACGTGCTGCATCACGCGCACGTGCCGCATCAATAATTTTGCCTGCAATAGATTTAGCAGCTTGTGGGTTCTCTAAAAGATATTCAGAGAACGATTTATTCATTGCTTGCTCTACCGCAGTTTTCACTTCGCTCGACACCAATTTTTCTTTGGTTTGCGAAGAAAATTTTGGATCAGGCACTTTCACCGAAACAATTGCAGTTAAACCTTCACGCGCATCATCACCAGAAACCGCCACTTTCTCTTTTTTGAGTAAGTTTTCGCTTTCCATGTAGCTGTTTAAGCCACGAGTTAATGCAGCACGGAAACCCGCTAAATGCGTACCACCATCTTTTTGTGGAATGTTATTGGTAAAGCAACGAACATTTTCCTGATAAGAATCATTCCACTGCAATGCAACTTCTACACCAATGCCATTATCCGCTTGAGTAGTAAAGTGGAAGATATCATTCAGATGGGTTTTGCCTTGGTTAATATATTTTACAAACTCAGACAAACCACCTTCATAGTCATAAACGTGCTCTAAATTGATACGTTCGTCACGTAGCACAATTCGCACACCTGCATTCAGGAAAGATAATTCACGTAAACGACGCGCCAAAATATCGACATTAAAAATCGTTTGACTGAAGGTTTCAGTACTTGGCCAGAAACGTACACGTGTACCGGTACGATCTGTCTCACCTACCACCTTTAATGGATACACGGAATCACCGTGTTTATATTCTTGCTGGTGGATTTGACCCGCACGATGAATAGTTAATTCGAGCTTGCTTGAAAGCGCATTCACCACGGATACACCTACACCATGTAGACCGCCTGAAACTTTATAGCTGTTATCATCAAATTTACCGCCCGCATGCAGAATCGTTAAAATCACTTCTGCTGCAGAAACACCTTCTTCTGGGTGAATATCGGTAGGAATACCACGGCCGTTATCCGATACGCTCACAGATTCATCTTCATGGATGGTGACTTGAATTTCGTCACAATGACCTGCCAACGCTTCATCAATTGAGTTATCGACAACTTCAAACACCATGTGGTGTAGGCCAGTACCATCGTCAGTATCACCAATATACATGCCCGGACGCTTACGTACAGCGTCTAGACCACGTAATACTTTGATGCTAGAGGAATCATAAGCTTTTTCTATGGTTTGTTCTGTTTGAGAAGCAGCTTGATCTTCTGAACTCATGGTTTCTCCCTAGTGAAAAATAGGTCTATCCAAAGGTGGTATTTCATTGCACAACAGCCTGCACCGTACCATTTTCAACTTTGAATAATTGATAAGAAATAGATAAATCATGTAAGTGTTTTTGCACTGAATCATGGTCTAAAGTGGTAATAAAAACTTGACTACCAAGATGGCTTAAACGCTCAATTAAACGCTGTTGTGCGGTTAAATCTAATTCTGCTGTCAGATCATCTAATAATACCACAGTTTCCTTATTACAAGCATGTAGCATTGCAATCTGTGACAGTTTTAACGCCATGATCAATAACTTTTTTTGCCCACGTGAGAGCACAACATCAGCATCCCCCATAGCGGTTTTCAACCTTAAATCTGCACGGTGCGGACCATACTCAGTATAGCCACGTTCGCAGTCTTTAAAGTGCTGATTGGTCAGATCATTCAGCAGTCCTGTTTCAGCATGAAAGCCTGCACTATATTCCAATGTCACTGTTAAATGCGGCAATAATGCTTGGAGATCTTGTTGGAAATATCGCGTCCACTGTTCCACCACATTACTGCGCAGACTATGTAATATCTCACCATAATCACTGAGCATTTTGTTCCACGGTTCTAGGTCAGACAAACTCAAATGACGTCGTGATTTCAGCAAGCTATTCCGCTGTTTTAATGCCCGCGCATAATATTGCCATGCATGGTAAAACTCCGGTTCCACGTGGAACATCAACCAATCTAAAAGTTGACGTCGTGGCTTCGCACCATGATCAATAATATCGGTACTTTGTGGGTCGATGAGTTGTAGTGGTAAAATCTTAGCCAACTGCCCTTGTGTCCCCACAAGGTCGCCATTGACTTTAATCACTTGCTCGCCCGACTGCATTTTTTGCATACCAATACGATCTGTTGCAGACTGCGCAAAGACGACAGCGTCAGGGCTATTATTTTGAATATAGTTTTTCGGAATATGAGTTCGAAAAGAACGGCCTGTTGCCAGCAAATGTACTGCTTCTAATACAGAAGTTTTGCCTGAACCATTTTGCCCATAAAAGACATTAAACGGCTGCAACCCAGAGAGTGCAACCGTCTTTAAATTTCGAACACGTTCTACATGTAAACGCGTGATATGCATAATAATTGAGACGTCAGTCCGAATTAAACACGCATTGGCATCACAACATAGGTTTGATCTTGTTGCTGTGGATCTTGTACCAATACCGACTGGTTCGCTTCTGTCATGGTCATTGCAACATCATCACCATCCAATACATTCAGTACTTCCAATAAGTACTGTGCATTAAACGACATTTCCATCGGTGCATCTGCATATTGAATCGCAAGATCTTCGATCGCTTCATCTTGCTCAGGGTTATTGGCACGAAGTTGTAAAGTGTCCGCATCAAACTTCAAGAATACGCCGCGCAATTTTTCATTACTTAAAATCGCTACACGTTGCAGTGATTGTTTAAATACATCATGTGCAATGCGCACGTTTTTATCGCCACCACGTGGAATCACACGGCGGTAGTCAGGGAATTTACCATCAATCAATTTTGTGGTGAAACGTACGGTAATATCACCCTGCTCTTTATCACGGCTGGCAATGGTAATTGTTACATTTAATAATTCACGACCAATTAACAACGATAATTGCTCGTCTTCAACACTCAATAGACGCTGTAATTCACCTACGGCTTTACGTGGAACAATCGCTTGCATTGCTTGTGTCGCATTCGAGCTTGCCGCTGTTTCACACATCGCCAAACGGTGACCATCGGTCGTTACTGCACGCAATTGATTTTCATCAATTTCAAGCAAAGTACCTGTCAAATAAAAACGCACATCTTGAACCGCCATGGCAAAAGATGTTTTCTCAAATAAACGCTTTAACTCACGCTGAGTTACACCAACCTGAGTGCCTTGAGTATTTTCGGTGGTTAATAAAGGATAGTCTTCAGCTGGCAAAGTGCCCAATACAAAACGACTGTTTCCAGATTTTAAAATACAGCGCTGATCTTCAGTGATTTGCAAATCAATCAATGCCGCTGAAGGCAATGATTTACAGATATCCATCAGTTTACGCGCAGGAACTGTCGTCACCCCTGCTTGTAAACATGCGCCATCTGCCAGCGGTGTACTCGCAACCAATTCCACTTCTAGGTCAGAACCTGTAATGGTCAATGCTTGCTCAGTAACCTGTACTTTGACATTGGATAAAATATTTAAGGTATGGCGACGCTCAACCGCTCCTACGACATGTGACAGAACATTCAGTAAGCTTTCTTTCGCGATTTTTAAACGCACAATACATTCCTCTAAAAACTGAAGACAGACAAAATAAATTAATTTTTTAGCAGTGTACTATGCGGCAGAATATACCGCATTGCAAGAACAGAATTTGAACAAAAAGACTTAACTTTGCAGCAGACGTTGCAAGTTTTTATAGTCCTCATTGAAGATTGGATCTTCTTCACGCAGGCTTTGTACTTTTTCACAGGCATGCATCACAGTACTGTGGTCACGGTTACCAAAAGCCATACCAATTTCAGGGAAACTATCCCCTGTCAGCTCACGTGCTAGCCCCATAGCCAACTGACGTGGACGTGCATAAATACGTGTACGTTTTGGGCCAACCAATTCTTTGAGTGGAATACGGAAATATTCACTCACCACACGCTGAATATTTTCAGTACTAATAGTACGTGCACGAATCGCCAACACATCTTTTAATGATTCACGCACCACATCTAGATCGATTGGGGTACCTTTAAAACGAGAAATGGCTACAACTTTATTCAGCGCACCTTCTAGTTCACGAACATTGGCAACCACTTGTTGAGCAATAAACAGCGCACAATTACGTGGAAGTTCCACGCCATTGCTTTCCGCTTTTTTCAGTAAAATTTCAATACGAGTTTCGATATCTGGTGGTTCCACACCCACCGATAAGCCCCACGAAAAACGTGAAACCAAACGTGGATCCAACTCAGTCAGTTCTTTTGGATAACGATCCGAAGTTAAAATGATTTGCTTAGATTCATCTAATAACGCGTTGAAGGTATAGAAAAACTCAACCAAGCTGGCCTCTTTACCCGCCAACAAATGAATATCATCCACCAATAACAAATCTAGCGAACGACAATTTTTCTTAAATTCTTCGACCTTACCTTGCTGTAGAGAGCTCACAAAGTCTTGTACAAAACTTTCAGCCGTCATATACATGACCCGTGCATTCGGTTTGGCCTGTAATAATGCATTACCCACTGCTTGCATTAAGTGGGTTTTACCTAAACCTGTCGGCCCATACAAAAATAAGGGATTATGTTGTGAAGCACCGGGTTGTGTAAGTACTTTACGACAGGTTTCTGCCGCCATCTGATTGGAACGGCCTTCAACAAACAAGGAAAAGGTAAATAATGGGTTAAGCTGACGCTTACGGTTATTTTTTGAAGACGTCTCTTCTTTTTCTTTTTTAGGACGATTCGGTGCAGACACTTGCGGCGTTGACTCTAATGCTGCGGTGGTTGTTGCAGGTTGTTCAGCTGCAGATAAAATTGCACCAGGCCGTGAATCAACCAAAATCTCGACTTTACGTACCCGACCTTCAGACAACTGTTCCGCTAAAATAGAGATCAGTTCTAAATGGTGCTCTTGAATATAGCGTGTCCAATACGGATTCGGTGCATAGAGTTTTAGACTATCACCTGCATCTTCTGCCACCAATGGGCGTATCCACATTGTATAGACATTTCCTGAAAGCTCTTGTCGCAAGCGAGTTAAGCAGTCTGTCCAAAGCATGTGAAACCCCTATTTCAGTCCATTGTACGAAAAAAATAATTCAACCCCGCCTAAGCGGGCAGCCATTCTAACCATCTTATCCACATCTGTCATGAACAAATCAGTCGAAATCGATCAAAAAAACGCAAATTGAGTTTAAATTTAAATTTAAATCACGTGTGGATAAGTCTATCCGCAAGCTGTGGATAAATTGTAGCACAAAGTTATCCACAAACTATCAAAATTATAAAAACATCGTTATCCACAATGTAATTATTTGTTTTTTAAATCTAAAAATGCGTTTTCCACAGAAAATATCAACACTAATAGTAATAAATTTAAATTTTAAAATTTGAATTTATTTATAAGATCGACCCATTCTGGGGATAACTTGATGGTTAGTTTAAATTCAAATTTAAATTCATAAAAACCAATTCACAAATTTGAGATTGTGGATAAATCTGTGAGCAAACTTGAAGATAACTTAAATAATTAATATATACAATGATTTAGTTTGTGGGTATTTTAATTTAAAACTTTCTGACTGATTTCTAATCCTTATACTATCTTGATATATCACAGCCTAGATTTTGAAAGAAAGCGTGTTTTTCATTGACAGCTCAAGCAATGAGCACTAAAATCGCGAACCTTTACTGAAAGATCATTTTTGGAGTTTCGATATGAAACGTACTTTCCAACCTTCTGAGTTGAAACGTAAACGCGTTCATGGTTTCCGTGCTCGCATGGCTACTAAAGCTGGCCGTCAAGTATTAGCGCGTCGTCGTGCAAAAGGTCGTCACAGCTTAACTGTTTAATTTCAGTTAAGACTGTCAAGACTTGGGTGTTATGACAACACTTTACGGCTTTAGCACAGATGTGCGAATACACTGTGCTGCCGATTATAAAAGTGTGTTCGATGGTGCGCTTTTTAAAGTGCATCAACCCCATTTCTTATTTCTAGCAAAAATCTCCGAACAGCCGAATAGCCGTTTGGGTATTGTTGTTGCTAAGAAAAAAGTGCGCCGCGCACATGAAAGAAATCGAGTAAAACGACTTGCACGCGAAAGTTTTCGCCTGCATCAACAGCAGTCTAATGTATTAGATATTGTCGTTATGCCAAAAATGGGCATAGAGGCGGTACCGAATGCAGAGTTGCATCAGCAATTACAATTTGCTTGGCAAAAATTGCAGCGCCTTGCAAATAAGCATAAAAAAATAGCTACCTCCCCACAAGCGTAGAGATGACCAATGGTTCGTTTACTGCATTGGCTCATTCGTTTCTATCAGATTGCGATTAGTCCTTTATTGGGACCACGCTGTCGTTATATTCCAACATGTTCTCAATATTCTTTGGAAGCAGTCCATCAACATGGTGCTGTACGTGGAGTGTGTCTAGCTGTTCAGCGTATTTGCCGTTGTCATCCTTGGGGCGGTTCAGGCTATGATCCTGTTCCATCAAAAGCAATTCGTTTTATTTCATTTCAGCAAATAGATTCTCAAACGCGTCACGTTGCTGTACCCTTTCGTGAACGTTTATTGAACCAAAATCACTCTAACCACTTGGGGTAATACCTATGCAACAATGGGCCAGGATTGCAATTCTAGGGGCCATGTTTGTTGTCGCATATTTGCTCATTTTGGCTTGGCAGAAAGATTATGGACATGCGGAACAAAAACCTCAGCAAAACGCTGCGGTGGTAACGCATGAAGTATCTGCCGATTTGCCAAATGGCCAGACAGCTACGGCTGCTACTGATGTGCCGCAAGCAAATAATGCTGCTACACAACAAACAACAGATGCCACTGCACCTGTTAGTCAACAGTTAATTTCAGTACAAACTGACCTTTACCATCTTTGGATTAATCCAAAGGGTGGCGATATTGTTCGTATTGAATTACTCAATCATGACAAAAATAAAGACAGCGACGAACCATTTGTAATGCTTGAAAGCGATGCAAAACGTATTTATGTTGCTCAGTCTGGCTTAATTGGTCTTAATGGCCCTGATAGTAATCCGAAAGGACGTCCAACCTATGAGATTGAAAAATCTTCATATACGTTGAATGACGCAAAAGCTGTGAAGGGTAAAGATGGCCAAACAGCAAAAGTTTTGTCAGTACCAATGGTTTATAAAACAGCAGATGGAGTAGAGGTTATTAAAACCTTTAACTTCACTGAAGGTGAATACCCTGTTGTCGTGAATCATAAAATCGTGAACCGCAGTGCTCAGAACTGGCAAGGTCAAATGTTTGGTCAGCTTAAACGCGACAACTCTGAAGATCCGGGTAAATCTGATCAAGGTATTTTCACTTTAGGTACATTCCTTGGTGGTGCATGGGGTTCGCCTGAAGAACATTACAACAAACTTAAATTTGCTAACTTCAATGAAGAAAAATTGAATGTTGAAGCAACTGGCGGTTGGGTTGCAATGGTTCAGCATTACTTCGTGAGTGCGTGGATTCCTGGACAGATCAAATTAACGCAAGCCAATGGTCAACCGTATGCTGCGAAACTTGAGTCACGTAAATCTACCGATGATATGAATATCATTCAGTTCACATCACCTGCAATTAATGTTCCTGCAGGAACTGTGGCAGAAGTAGATGCAACGTTCTATTCAGGTCCAAAAATCCAATCTGAATTAAAAGAATTGGCGGTTGGTTTAAACCAAACTGTAGACTACGGTTGGTTATGGCCTATTGCGAAATTATTGTTTGTCGGTCTTGAGTTTTTCCACGGTTTAGTGGGTAACTGGGGTTGGTCAATTATTCTATTGACGATTCTGGTGAAACTGATCTTATGGCCATTGTCGTCGAAGAGCTACCGCTCTATGGCGAAAATGCGTGTGATTGCACCTGAAATGCAACGCATGAAAGAAGAGTTCGGTGAAGACCGTATGCGCTTCTCGCAAGAAATGATGGCATTGTATAAACGTGAACAAGTAAACCCACTATCAGGTTGCTTGCCGTTATTGCTCCAAATGCCGATCTTCCTTGCTTTGTACTGGGTGTTAATGGAGTCCGTTGAACTACGTCATGCGCCGTGGTTAGGTTGGATTCAAGATTTATCTGCGATGGATCCGTGGTTTATTTTGCCGCTATTAATGGGCTTAACCATGTTTATTCAGCAAAGTTTGAACCCACAACCGGCTGATCCAATGCAGGCGAAAGTCTTCAAAATCATGCCAGTGATCTTTACGGTATTTATGTTGTTCTTCCCTGCGGGCCTTGTGCTTTACTGGATCTGTAACAACAGTATTACTATTCTTCAACAAGGTTTGATTAACAAATCTGTTGAAAAAGAACGTTTAAAACGTGAAGCGGCTGACTCAGCAAACTAAGCATTGCTGATGGGCTGAATAAATCCGCTTAAGATGGTAATCTTAGGCGGATTTTTCTTTATCTGTCGTTTGAAAATTTTTAGGTGAATTTTATGTTAAACCGAACCACCATCGCAGCAATTGCCACACCGCCGGGTCGTGGTGGTGTCGGCGTGATTCGCCTGTCTGGTCCCCAATCTTATGCCATTGCTGAAGCATTAACGCAGCAATCCTTACCACAAGCACGTTTTGCTGGTTTCCGTAAGTTTTATGATGCATCGAATGAAATCATGGATGAAGGTTTGGTGATTTGCTTTCCAAATCCGCACTCTTTTACGGGTGAGGATGTGGTGGAGCTTCAAGGTCATGGCGGCCCCGTTATTCAAAATGCATTATTGGCACGCTTACTAGAATTGGGTGCTATTGCTGCAAAAGCGGGCGAATTTTCAATGCGCGCCTTTGAAAATGGCAAAATGGACTTGGTGCAAGCCGAGGCGATTGCCGACCTGATTGATGCCACCTCACAAGCTGCTGCGCGTTCTGCGGTACGTTCATTACAAGGTGCTTTTTCGAGCAAGGTCAATACGGTGTTAGAAAAACTTATCCATTTGCGTTTGCATGTGGAAGCAGCGATTGATTTTCCTGAAGAAGAAATCGACTTTTTGGCGGATGGTAAGATTTTGGGTTTATTGGATGAAGTGGCAAGCTCGGTCCATGCTGTGCAGCAATCTGCCCGTCAAGGTCAGTTACTACGTGAAGGTTTACAAGTGGTGATTGCCGGTAAACCCAATGCAGGTAAGTCATCGCTACTCAATGCTTTGGCGGGTGTTGAACGTGCGATTGTGACGGATATTGCCGGTACGACACGAGATGTTTTACATGAAAAAATCAGCCTCAATGGTTTGCCGATTACCTTGACCGATACCGCAGGTTTACGTGAAACCGGTGATATCGTCGAAAAAGAAGGGATTCGTCGCGCAATTAAAGAAATTGAGCAAGCTGACTTGTTACTTTTGGTCTATGACTTAAGTCAAGGCGAAGATCCACTGCAATTGGCTCAAGCGTACTTTGCCGATCATATCGAACCGAAGCGGTTGATGTTGATTGGTAATAAATGCGATTTGACGGGATCTACCGCGGAAATGACCGATTTAAACGGTTTTCGACATATTCGGGTTTCGGCTAAACAAGAAACTGGCGTTCAAGCGCTTATTGATGCGATTACAGCGCATGCAGGCTTTCAGCCAGAGGAAGATACCTTTATTGCTCGAACACGCCATTTAGACGCAATGAAGCGCACTCAGCGCTATCTTGCAGAAGCACGTGAGCAGTTGGTTGTTTATCATGCGGGTGAGTTGGTAGCTGAGTCTCTACGTTTGGCGCAAAATGCTTTAGGTGAAATTACCGGCGATTTCAGTGCAGATGATTTGCTTGGAAAGATTTTTGGATCGTTCTGTATTGGAAAGTAATAAAACTATTGAGCTCCTCGTTTCATCCATTGAAATATCCATCCAAAGCACGATGTTCGAAAACATCGTGTTTTTTTTGCATCCCTTTAGCCTGGGTTTGAGCCAAAAATGATTTTAAAGATCGATCTCAGCACATCTTTCATTTTCATCCCATAAAAAGGATTGATTGCTGCTCTTTTTGATGCGGCTTCAACTTTGACTTTGAGTGTTGCATAGTCTGGAAATTGTTGCTGTTGCGAGGATTTTTCGACCGCTGACAAAATATCAATTAAAAAAGCACGATTGATTTTTGAACTTAATGGAATGGATTGATACCACTCTTTTTCAAAGCGACGATCTAAAAAGATATCGGGAATTTCGGGGCTGGTGGCATAAAACATGGCTTTGGTGCGCATACATTTACTGCATTGACCACAATTTTTTGGTCGAGCCCTATAGTCCACACAAATCGACAGGGTTTGTAAATCTAAGTCAGATTGGCTTAAAAATGCGGTTTTTTGAGATCGCGTGACATCATCGTCGAGGGTGATTAAGACCCCAGATCGGTTCTTCATCAATCGGTTGGATGCCGTATTTGAGCCATAGGGATGAACGAATAATTGTTGATCTAAACGGTAATCGGCTGAAATTCGATATTGCTGGTAATGTTCAAAAATCGAAGCGCAGGAAAACAGCGAAAAGATATGTGTGACATGCGAACCTTTAGGGTTACAGCCATATTTACTGTACAGCGTGTAAGCATCGGTTTTTACCACGCGACTTTGCTTAAAAACTTGGCTTCTAAAGTCATGGGTCTGATCCATTAAGGCCTGAAATTTTTCATGGTCATCAAATTTATAATCCATTCCATGCACAGTGAGACAATCAGAGTCTTGCCCATTTTCAAGAAAAGCTTTGTATGTACTATATGTGGAGTCAATTCCACCGCTAAAAAAGCTTAAATTTGGAGTGGTTTGGTTTGCCGGTGGTGTTTGGATAATCGATGCAGCACTGAGCATGACTGGTTGATATAAATCAGGTAACCAAGCGGCCCAGACAGTTGAAACCTCCCGTGCGGAGTGGAGGGTTTGTATTGAAATAGGTCCTTCTACATGCAGCGGGATGCCAAGGCGCATGGCAATGGGTAAAAAGCCCCAAACAATAAAATCATAGGTTTCTAATTGCGGTAAGGATTCAAACGGTAAAATATAGTGAATATTACCGTATTCGCTGCTAGCAATGATTTGATTTTCTACAGTGTTAATTTGACATTGAATTTTTAGCATTTTTTAAATTTTTGAATCACATCAGACAAGATCTTAATTTAATTTGATTGATTTTTATAGGGTTTCTTAATTGTTTTTGGGTTTAAGAAGCACCC
This sequence comes from Acinetobacter sp. YH12045, assembly GCF_013419925.1. NCBI lineage: Bacteria > Pseudomonadati > Pseudomonadota > Gammaproteobacteria > Moraxellales > Moraxellaceae > Acinetobacter > Acinetobacter sp. YH12045. The sequence continues at coordinate 28,612 of NZ_VOZE01000015.1, forward strand.
AATACAAGATGCTTCTTGAATAAGTTTAGTGGTTAATTGGTGTTCAGACTACGGTGCCAAAGCAATAAGCCGATACACAATAAACCTACACCCATACAAAAACCTAAAACACCGACGATCAAGCCGAAATGATCAGATAAATAGCCGGCTGCAATAATTGGAATAATGGTTCCTAAATATCCGATAAACAAATAGGTCGAGATCACCGCAGCACGGTTTTGATTGTTGGTCATTTGATGAACTAAGCCAAATGCGCCTAAAAGCCCTAGACCATGCCCTACACCGACTAAAATATCGCTAATAAAAAACAATGCACTCCAGTGTTGGGTCATACATAGCGCAAGGAGCGCATAGCTCAGTATTAACACTATTAAGCCGGCATTGACACATTTTGCAGAAGGAATCGATTTCGCCATAAATTGCACGACAGCGGAAACCAGCAAGATACTTGCAATGGCACTACCACTGACCAAAGGGCCATGCCATGGGATCGCATCTTTGACGAAAGAGGGTGCGAGTGATGCAAATAAGCTGAAGGAGCCAAAGGCACAAAAGGCAGTCAGTCCAGCGATATAAAATCGTGAATGATCACGCTTTTCAGGCAATTCCAAATGTGGTGCCACTGAAAAAGGCTGTGGCTCAAAATTCGGTGTGCGAATAAAAAATAACCCCATTAAACACGCCAACCCCCCAAAGATCACAGGGATATAAGGGGTGACTAAAGGCTGTTCCGAAAATTGGGCAATCACTCCACCAATAAATGGGCCGAGACCAAAACCAATCACGGTAATGATTGAACTCAACTGTGGAGCATTATTTTTATGCGGTTCAGGAATGGTATAGACCAAACCAAGCATGGCTGAGGTGCTGATTAAACCCGAGGCAATCCCGATAATAAAGCGCCCGATAGATAACCACAGCGCATTACTGGCAAACACCGACAAGCTTAAACCTAAGATAATGCACGCCATACCGATTTGCAGGGTTCTTAAAAAACCAAAACTATTACTGGTACGACCTAAAAACAGCAAGGTCGCTAGGCAACCAAACATGTAGGCAACAAAGATATAGGTGATATGACTCGGCAGCAGTCCCCAAAGTTGTTGATAAATGGGATACAGAGGACTAGCTAGCGCTGTACCAATAGTGCCCATACAGAGTGCAAGGCTCACCATGATAAACGGTCGCCAAGAGGGAGATGTGGTCATTTTAAAGTCGCAGAGGTACAGTCAATAGGGTCAATATTGTGCTGTATGAGAAAGATGGAAATATGGGCTCAGTTTAATGCCGATTTTTTTCCATGGTCAAATCACAGTTGTAACTTTATCCATAGCGTTTAAGCAGTTTTACAAATTCTTCCAGTTCTGCTTCATTGATTTCAGCATCTTGAGGTAATACATGATGGCGTAAATGTGCTTCGATTAATTCATTCATTAATCCATTTACAGCACCTTTGATGGCCGCAACCTGTTGTAAAACCTCGATACACCCTGCTTCGGGTTGCTGTAAAGCCAGTTCAACCGCATTGACCTGACCTTGTAGACGTTTAACCCGATTTAAAATCTTTTTGTCCTGATGTAAATGACTCAACACTTTCTCCCGAAAATAAATATACTATGGGGGAGTATATTTAAGCATAGAACCTAATGAAAACTTCCCCATCCATCCGAATTCATCATCATCAATTTGATGAAGGTAATCCACTCGCACAAAAACGGATCTTAATTGCCACTATTTTAACGGCAGTCATGATGTTGTTAGAAGTCATTGGCGGTTGGATTTTTAATTCAATGGCATTATTGGCAGATGGCTGGCATATGAGTTCACATATGTTGGCATTAGGTTTGGCTTATTTTGCCTATCGTGCGGCACGCCACTATGCCCAAGATGCTCTTTTTAGCTTTGGGACTTGGAAAATTGAAATTTTAGCGGGCTATAGCAGCGCGATATTATTGATGGTCGTTGCTACATTTATGGCCTTTCATTCGGTGGAACGCTTATTCAACCCGGTCCAAATTCATTATAACGAAGCAATCCCTATTGCGATTTTAGGTCTAGTGGTGAACTTGATCTGTGCTTGGTTATTGCATGATGACCATCACCATCACCATCACCATCACTATCATGAGCATAGCCATGAGGTACAGCGTGATCATCATCACGACCTCAATCAGAAAGCAGCCTTCATGCATGTGGTTGCTGATGCGGTGACTTCGGTGTTGGCGATTGTGGCTTTATTTGCTGGAAAATGGATGGGCTGGGGATTTTTAGATGCGCTATTGGGGATTGTTGGTGCGGTACTTGTTGGTAAGTGGGCCATTGGGCTGATGAAAGAAACAGGACAAACATTACTGGACGCAGAAATGGATCATCCTGTTGTCGCTGAAATTCGTGAGGTTTTGCAAGATTTACCAGCGCCTGTTATGGTGACCGACTTACATGTGTGGAAAGTGGGTAAAGGTCAGTTTTCATGTATTGTGGCTTTAGAAACAAGTCAGGCATTGAGCGCAGATGAAGTGCGTCAAGCACTGTCGATTCATGAAGAAATTGTGCATGTGTCTGTTGAAATTAATTCACCTGATGCAGCTTAATATGTTCCACGTGAAACGGCATGTAGCTATTGCGTAATGAACTGAAAAAAGCCCAAGACTTTCACGTGTTAAGGCTTAGAATGCTGAATCAATTAAATGTTGAAGTTGTTCGGTCTATGTTGAAAAAAATATGTGCATTGGCGTTGAGTACCACCCTTTCGACTTTTGCTTTAGCAGATGCGGCACAGGTTCAAAAGCTCTTGGCAGAAAAGCACCCCAGTTTAAAAATTGAAAATATTCAAAGTACCGAAATGCCGGGCATATATAGCGGTTTTGTTGAAGATCAAGTTTTGTATTTGAGTGAAAATGCGGATTATGTGATTGCAGGATCTATGATCCGTTTAAAAGATCAAAAAAATCTGACCAAACAATTGATCCTCGATCAGCAAAAAACTGAGTGGAATAAACTCCCATTACAAGATGCGATTAAAACAGTCAGGGGGAATGGAAAGCGCCAAATCGCGATCTTTTCTGACCCAAATTGCCCATATTGTAAGAAGCTTGAAGTAGAGCTAGCAAAACTCAATGATGTGACCATTTATACTTTTATCACAGCCATAAAACCGCAGTCGTTGGCGCCATCGAAGCAGATTTTTTGTGAGTCAAACCCTGCTATGGCCTGGGATAATTTAATCAATAAGGGAATTCAACCGAAGTCAGCGAAAAGTTGTGCAAACCCGATTGATCGAAATTTAATATTAGCTAAAAGCTTAAAACTAGGTGGTACACCGGGAATCGTTTTTGCCAACGGTTCGATCTTAACTGGTGCTTACCCTGCTGCTGAATTAGAATCGATGTTAAAAGAGATCAAATAATTTCAGCTGTACGGCATGAATAAAATATAAAAAAAATACCCGTCTATAGGCGGGTATTTTAATGGTGCTATAAAAATTAGACGCGGGTTTTTTTCGTTACAAGGTTATAGATAAACAACACGATGATCGCACCAATGACGGAAGCGATAAATCCTGCAGCAGAATTTTCTCCATACAGACCTAATAAACGTCCGCCATAGGTCGCAAGTAAAGAACCTGCAATCCCGAGAATGGTGGTCATGATGAAACCGGCTTTGTCATCTCCAGGATGGATCGCACGTGCAATTAAACCAGCAATAAAACCAACAACAATCGCAACAATGAGTGACCACATAGTAACTCTCCTTTTGTTATCATGTATTTGTTTTTTACGACATGTTCAATCTTTATCTTTAATCAAAACTGCGCTGAGCTATAGCCTAAACATGCAAAAAACTGTTGTTTTTTTGTTCAAAACAAACCAAAAAATAAAAAAAAAGTGGCCTTCGGCCACTCTTAAGTATCTGATCTTACTTAGAGACCAATTTCGCCAATAAATGGAATATGACGATATTTTTGATCATAGTCCAGACCATAACCCACGATAAATTTATCTTCGACTTCAAAACCTAAAAATTTCACTTCGAGTTCAATCTCACGACGTGAAGGCTTGCTAACCAAAGTACAAAGCTCGATTGAGTTTGGATTACGCGTCTGTAAAATTTCTAAGACTTTGCTTAAGGTATTGCCTGAGTCAATAATATCTTCAACCACCAAGACATCTTTATCTTTAATGTCGCCGTCTAAATCTTTTAAGATTTTAACATCACGAGTAGATACAGTCCCAGCGCCATAACTTGAAACGGTCATGAAGTCGAGTTCATGCGGTTTTGAAATTGCGCGGCAAAGGTCAGCCATAAAAATAACAGAACCGCGTAAAAGACCGATTAACACCAACTCTTTGTCGCTGTTAGCATAGTGTGCATCAATTTTTGCGCCAAGCTCTTTCACTTTAGCTTGAATTTCTTCAGTGGAAATCAGTACGCTCATTTGAACAGACATGGGTAGATACCTAAAAAAGCAAATCAAAAAAATAAAAAAGGTGTTGACTTGCAACACCTCTAAAGATGAACCAATTTTAATACATCTGGCTCGCAGATGCATCTTTTTTGCCGTTGAAAATGTAATCAGTTTTTCTTGGAAGTGCTGTCACGCTTGAGTAAGCACAAACACGCGACGGCAATCAGTCCAATTTTCAACGCTGTTTTTCGTCTCGGTCGAGCCGTTTTATGCTTTGACATACGCACATTGTCCAAACACATAGGTGGCATGGATATTACGATCATCACCCATCAGCATGAGGGCAAATAAAGCATCTTCCAGATTTTTGGTATGTTGTTGACGTAGGGCTTGTAGCGCAGTGGCTTTTAAATCGAGTACCACAAAATCTGCTTCTTTGCCTAAATCAAAGTTTCCAAGTTTGTCCTGTAGGTCTAAGGCTTTTGCTCCCCCTAACGTGGCATGGTACAGCGCTTCAAATGCGGACAGTTTATCGCCTTGAAGTTGTTGAACTTTGTAGGCTTCATTGATGGTTTGTAGTTGGTTAAATGAGGTGCCTGCACCAATGTCTGTGCCTAAGCCGACTTTCACCTGTTTTTCCCATGTTTTCTTTAATGGAAATAAACCACTGCCTAGGAACAAGTTCGAGGTTGGACAAAACGCGATTGCAGAGTTGGTCTGATGCATACACTCCCACTCGGCATCTTCCAAATGCACGCAGTGCGCAAACACGGAACGTGATCCGGTCAGACCATAATGATGATAAACGTCTAAATAGCCGTTTTGCTCAGGGAATAATGATTTGACCCACGCAATTTCATTTTTATTTTCACTCAAATGCGTATGTACATAAACATCAGGATACTCGGCTTTTAGCTCCCCTGCCCGTGCCAATTGTTCAGGCGTTGAGGTTGGGGCAAAACGAGGTGTGATGGCATACAGGTTACGCCCCTTACCATGCCATTTTTCGATGAGAGCTTTGGAGTCGTTATAGCCACTCTCAGCTGTGTCACATAATGCTTCAGGGGCATGTCGATCCATCATGACTTTACCAGCAATTAAGCGCATCTGATGCTGTTCTGCAGCTTTAAATAAAGCATCGACCGATTGTGGATGAACTGTACAAAAAACAAGAGCTGTTGTGGTTCCGTTTTTGAGTAACTCGTTTACAAAGAACTGTGCAATTTGCTCTGCATAAGCTGGATCTTCAAATTGGATTTCAGTTGGAAAGGTATAGGTATCGAGCCATTCCAGTAGCTGTTCACCATAAGCCCCCATCATTTCCGTTTGTGGATAATGAATATGGGTATCGATGAAACCCGGAACAATCAATTGATCGGAATAATGCTGTACTTCAACCTGATCTGGGAGATGGTGTTGGCCCTCAGACCATGGACCGAACCATTGAATTTTTCCGGCTTGCGTAATTAGCAAACCATCTTCGAAATAGCGCACTTGGTCGTGAATTTCACGTGCTTGGGCAACTGTATTCTGAATATCTAGAAAGCGACCACGGATCGCTGTAGATGCGATAACAGAAGACATGACATACCTGCAGTTTAGAATTTTTTCGGTTGATTGTAGCCCAATTTGGTTCAAAATACCGTTAGAGTAATTGTGAAAATGTGTTCTAAAAAATAGAACAGTTGTTTATAAGTGATTCTGTTTTTTGTTCATTGTATTTGATTTGAATAATACAAAAGCATTGAGCCGTGTACACTGCATCGATGAATGAATAAAGACTAACAGGTGCAGCGCTTGCTATATTGATCTCAAGAGCGCCCTTTAAAAAACGATAATGAACCCTTTAGTGAACATGAGCTATTCAGACCAATTAAAGCATAACCTACTTCAGCATCAAGGCATCATGCACATTTTACATGCCCTGTATGCCATAGATACACAGGCTTATTTGGCTGCAGGCGTGGTTCGTAATTTGATTTGGTCACAGCGACATCAACAACACTATGCACTGGAAGGCACAGAAGTGGATGTGATTTATTATGCGGAACATGATGATGGAACACAGGGTCAAAGGATTCAACAGCAGATGCAGTCTGAATTTCCCCACATTCATTGGGATGTTACCAACCAAGCGACAGTACACCAGTGGTATCGCTTGGAAAATGGTGAGCCGATACAGGCGCTCAAGTCGATTGAGCATGCCCTATCGTTGTGGCCAGAAACTGCTACTGCCATCGCTGTTAAATTGGATGATCAACAGCAAATACAGCTAATCGCCCCTTTGGGCTTAGATGATTTATTTGAGTTAAATGTGCGTTGGAACCCACGTTTAGTCAGTCAGGCGACTTTTTTTCAGCGTGTGCAGCAAAAACAATTTTTACAACGCTGGCCGAAACTCAAACTCTTGATGACGCCTGAAGCTTAGTCCAAGTTTTCGTTGCAGAATAAAAAAGCCTTCTCGAAAGAAGGCTTTTAATCATCTAAGTGTTTTAAAGCATGGTTTCATTGTACTTCTTGCTGTGTCGGATCGATAACCACGCGGTGATGGTTAAGGTCACCACAATAAAGCCGAGTGAAATCCAAATTGGCATGTGGAACACATCGAGCAACAGCATCTTAGCGCCAATAAATACCAGGATAATGCCCAGACCATATGGTAAGTAATGCATTTTCGATGCAGCACCGGATAAGAGGAAGAACATAGCACGTAGACCTAAAATCGCCATTAAGTTTGCAGTCAGTACAATGAATGGGTCAGAGGTAACTGCAAAGATTGCTGGGATTGAGTCCACCGCAAAAATTACGTCCGATGCTTCAACCAAGATCAACACTAAAAAGAGCGGCGTTGCCCACAAGACACCATTTTGACGAACGAAGAATTTATCTTCATGCATTTGAGGAGTAATACGCATGTGTTTACGTAGCCACTTCAAAATCGCCATATCTTCGATATCTTTATCTTCTTCGTCTTGGCCTTTAAGGAATTTAAAGCCGGTATACACTAGGAATGCGCCGAAGATGTACAGTACCCAAGAGAATTCTTGAACGAACCATGCCCCAATAAAAATAAAGATGGTACGCAGTACAATTGCACCAAGGACACCGTAGAGCAACAGTTTACGTTGCAAAGCCGGTGGAATGGCAAAGGCAGCAAAGATCATGAGCCAGACAAAAACGTTATCAATTGCGAGTGATTTTTCGAGCAGATAACCAGCGAAATATTCCATGACTTTGGTGTTTGCAACAGCGACACCAGCGGTTTGCTGTAAGTAGAGCCACAATGCACCACCGAATAAGGTAGCCACAGAGACCCATGCAATACTCCAATAGGCAGCGGTTTTGACTTTGATTTCTTGGCCTTTGTTATTTTTAAAGCCTAAAAAGTCGATGAGTAGCATGATGGTGACTAAACCGAAAAATGCCAGATATAGCCATAATGAGCCAATCGTTTCCATGTGTATTCTCCACATCTAACAACCAGCCATAAAAAAACCTCGACCAGTTGCCAGACGAAATAAAACGCCTGAGACAACATGATCAAGGTCTTGCCTACATCGTACTGTAATGATTTGCAGCAGCGATGCTCAGATACCGACTTTTTGCAAAGTGTAATGACGATATTCTGACACGTAAAACAAGGTTTACGTTTGGAGGAGGCTACTCCCCTTGTTCAAATTTTGTTTTGGACACTGTCCAAATATGCGGCAAAGCATGACAGTTTTTAGTACAAAGCGCAATCAGCAATTTGCGAATTCATTTAATGTGCCACAGGAGGATTAAAATCACCACGGTGTACCAACGCTAAGGCTAAAAGTGTGCCGATCACGGCGATGATTCCTCCGATCACGCCGATATAACTTAAATCGAAATGTACACTGACCATGCCGCCCAAGAGTGCGCCACCGCCAATCCCGACATTATAAAGCCCTGAATAAATAGCCATGGCGACATCGGTGGCGTCGGATGCGAGATGTAGTGTCTTTGACTGTAATGCGAGACTAAATCCAATGATACTCATGCCCCACAATAAGCACACTGCACTTACACCTGCAAAACTCAAAGAAACAGGAAGCAACAGCAGCATGGATAAAGCCAGTGTGGCTGTACTCAAAGGAATCGCAACTTTAGGATATTTCCCACCAAATTTCCCGAACAGATAAGATCCCAGAAAGCCTGCAGCACCAAAGATTAATAACAAGGCTGTGGTTTGCATGGAGCTGAACGCAGCAATGTTAAGTGAAAACGGCTCGATATAGCTATATGCAGTAAATTGCGCACTAATCACGATAATGGTTAATACAAACACCATCATTAAGCTCGGACGGCGAATAAACTGTTTTAGGCTGCTCAGCGAACCTGAGTTTAAACTCGGTAATATCGGCAGTGTTTTGGCTAAAATCAGGCAAACGATACTGGCGCCAATGCCAATCAGAGCAAAGGTATTTCGCCAACCATAGGCTTCTCCGACCATACGCCCAAACGGAATACCGAGAACCATCGCCAAAGCTGTGCCTGTGGCCAAAAGCCCCAAGGCTTGAAATTCTTTGCCTTTCGGTGCAACACGAACTGCCAGCGACGCAGTAATTGACCAAAAAAGTGCATGCGAAAAAGCAATGCCAATTCGACTGAGCAATAAAGTATTAAAGCTCCATGCGAAATACGACAGAACATGGCTGATAATAAACACCATAAATAAGCAAATCAGGAGTGATCGACGTTCAATATTTTTGGTCAATAACATGATCGGCAAAGAAATCGGCGCAACCACCCATGCATACAGCGTAATCATGATGCCGACATCGGTCGCGGCTAAGCTAAATGTTTTGCCAATATCGCTGAGCAACGCGACAGGTACAAATTCAGTGGTATTAAAAATAAATGCTGCGAAAGCCAAAGCAATCACAGCCGTCCAAGAGCCAGAAGAAGCCGTTTCGGAGGGAGAGGCAGACATGAGTGTCTTCAAATAAATAAAGTGGCTTATTTTACTATGCTCTATACACAAGCAGGAACCGATTTAAGCCCTGTGCATGCGGTTTAAATTAATACAAAAACAACAGAGTTGACCTGCATTACATGCCAATTTATAAAAAAATGGAGGAAATTAAGATGTTTGTGCAACAAGATGATGATCAAAAAAAAGGGGCTTTTTTTGTTGAGCAAGATGGGGAACGTTTGGCAGAGATGACTTACTCATGGGCAGGCGATGATAAATTTATTATTGATCATACCGATGTCAGTGACAGCTTGCGAGGACAAGGTGTTGGACGACATCTCCTCGATGCAGCAGTGAATTTTGCTCGGGAAAAGAACGTGAAAATTATTCCACTCTGCCCTTTTGCAAAATCTGTATTTGATAAAGATGAATCGATTCGTGATGTTCTACGCTAATACGCTAAATTGTATAGCGTGATGTGGATTAATCATTTGGATAAATAAGAACAGCCTGATGGTATTGCGATCAGGCTGTTCTTTTATTTGAAATCTAACTGTGAAATTGAATTAAGATCGTGATTTATACAGCGATACAACCAAGCAAGCTGCAGCAATGAGCAATACAAAGATGGCGACGAGGTAAAGGTCCATAATAAAAATATCCGGCAAGTGTGATTTAATTGTTTTTTAATTAATGTGAAAGGTGTACGGATTTATTATCACCTACAGTTGAATATAGGTCGTTTAAGTTCTGTACCAATCACTTTCTCGTTTGTTACACGGTGTATTTTTTCATAAAAAGGAAGAAAAAACAGTGACTATGCAACATCAAGATAACGGTCAAAAAGGTGAATTTTTTCAGTTAAATGCTGAGGGTATACGCCTCGCAGAAATGAGTTATCTATGGCGTGATGAACACAGCATTGTGGCTAATCACACGTGGGTAGATGATTCCTTACGTGGGCAAGGGGTAGCTCGTGTGTTATTGGATCATTTGGTGGAATTCGCTCGTGAGAAACACTTAAAAATTATCCCAACCTGTTCTTATGTAGAGGTGATGTTTCGCCGAGACAAGACATTAGTGGATGTTCAAGCCTAAAAAAGCCCGCGATGCGGGCTTTTCTATCATTATGAAATTTTAAAAAAAACTTAAAAGCTAATTTGTATTTAATTGAGCTTTAATTTTAACAGCGTTGAAGGTGCTTTAAAAAGATTTGGCCAAAACTGCAATAAGATCGAGCAGCTTGATATCCCTAAAAATAAGCTTAAACACATGATATTTAATAATGCAAAGTCATTCAGTACAAAATAAATACTGCCAATAGTCATCATCATCAGTAAATAAATGAGATAGTGAGGAATCACAGTACGCAGTATTATTCCTAAAATAAATGAGCAAATAACAACATTAAAAAAATCTGAAACGCCAAAATTATTCAGTATGATCAAGGCAGCAAAATATACACAAGTGATCGATAAAAAAATGAGTAAATTTTTAAGCATGGTCGGCCTCTTTATTCATCTTCAAATGGAAATAATTTCATTGTTTTAATATGTATAAGTTTAAAAAAATGAAGGTGATATCGGTATACGTGATCTTGGTTTTCTGTTGTAAGTTAAAAAGCACATTTGATTAAAAAATATACAAATATTTACTCATCCTGTAGAACTTTCTACGTTAAAATCGTGCAAATACTTTAAGAATAAACACAATGATACAACTCTGTTATGCCAGTACACGTGTAGAACAACAATTTGATTTAATACAAGATTTAAGTGATATTTTGGTGAGAGCCCGCAGCTTCAATACCGAACAGCGTATTTTTGGCGTGCTGTACTATGCCGAAGGCCGGTTCTTCCAATGCCTGCAAGGTGAGCAAGCGGCTCTCGAACAGCTTTTTCAGCATATTGCGAAAGATACTCGCCATCGGGATATTGTGCGTTATCCTGATCAAACTATTGATCAAATCGATTTTTCAAAATGGTCGATGAAATATGTCAACCGACATAGTGAAATTGCTAGTTTGTTTCAGCGCTTTGGACATTCAAGCTTTCAACCCGACGTGCTCAATCTAGAACAAATTCAGGCTTTTTTAACGACATTGTTAAGATTAGAGAATGTTGAACAGCCGGTTAAGCTGGATTTAGGCTATAAAAACCGAGGCTATCAGAATTATTTTTAAGCTGAGTGTGAATAAAAAAAAGCCCGCGCAGCGGGCTTTTTTTATTTTATCTAGTGGGTTTAGGCTTTTAATGCACTGATCAACTTCTGATGTAAACCACCAAAACCGCCATTCGACATAATCACCACAGCATCGCCCTCGCCTGCCTCGCTTACGATGGTTTGAATGATCTCATCGAGTGAACGCGCCACCACAGCTTTATTCGCAGCAGCTTCAATCACAGGTTGTAAATCCCAATCCAAACCTTCAGGTTGATACCAAATCACTTCATCTGCTAAGCGTGCAGAATGTGCAAGCCCATCTTTATGGCTACCCATGCGCATGGTATTAGAACGTGGCTCGATTACCGCCCAAAGCTTACGTTGACCCAGACGCTTACGCGCACCTTCTAATGTGGTATCAATCGCCGTTGGGTGATGTGCAAAGTCGTCATACACTTCAATGCCACGGACTGTACCCAAAAGCTCCATACGACGTTTGACACCACCAAAGTTTGAAAGCGCTTCACACGCCGTTTCAATCGAAACACCGACATGTTCTGCTGCAGCAATGGTTGCCAAAGCATTGGCTACACTGTGTTGCCCAGTCATATTCCATTTGACTTCGCCTTTCACGACACCATGCTGTAGCACTTTGAAATGTGAACCGTCAGCAGACAATTGTTCTGCATACAATTCAGATTTGTCATTGGCATCTAAAGATGTACGCACCACAGGTGTCCAGCAGCCCATTTCCAAGACTTCATCAATATTTGTTTCAGTGATGGGCGCAATGATACGGCCTTCACTTGGAATAGTACGCACTAGATGATGGAATTGCTTTTGAATTGCAGCCAAGTCTTCGAAGATATCGGCATGGTCAAATTCAAGGTTATTTAAAATCGCTGTTTTAGGATGGTAATGTACAAACTTAGAGCGTTTGTCGAAGAATGCTGAATCGTATTCATCTGCTTCTACACAGAAATATTCACCACCGCCTAAACGTGCGCTTTCACTAAAGCCTAAGGGTACGCCGCCAATCAAGAAACCTGGGTTTAAACCCGCTTGATCGAGCACCCATGCCAACATGGTTGTGGTTGTAGTCTTGCCATGTGTGCCTGCAACACCTAAGACATGTTTACCTTGTAGCACGTGGTCTGCAAGGAACTGTGGGCCAGAAATATAAGGCAGGCCTTCGTTCAGCATGTATTCCACTGCATCAATGCCACGTTTCATTGCATTGCCGACAATCACGAGATCTGGGTGTGGTTGAAGGTGGCTACGGTCATAGCCTTGCATTAAGGTAATGCCTGCATTTTCCAATTGGGTAGACATTGGTGGGTAAACGTTTTGGTCTGAACCCGTCACCTTATGTCCTAAATCACGCGCCAAGAGCGCCAATGAACCCATAAAGGTGCCACAAATACCCAAGATATGCAGATGCATTCGTTCTAACTCCACTGCTTTTATCGACACATCACTTTGTTATTGTGGTGTTGTCATTATAGATTTGGTTGAAAAGGTTAATTTCATTTGAGAGCAACCATAGCAAGGGTCTTAGGGAAAAGATAGATTTTTTTGTATGAGATCGTGCAAAAAGATTGAGCTCGTAACTGATCAAATGTACGCAATTTTCTTGAGGATAAAAACACGGAAAATAGGCGCGAAATCGTGATGAAAAACGTACAATATGCGCAATTTTTTGCGATCTTGATTGCTTATGTCACTTGCCCTATTTTTATTGATTATCTCCAACTGTTTTATGACTTTGGCCTGGTATGGGCATTTGAAGTTTTTACATGATGCGCCGCTTTGGCAAGCGATTTTATTTGGATGGGCGATCGCGTTACTCGAATATAGTTTTATGATCCCAGCAACGCGATTGTTGGCCAAACATGGGTGGTCTTTGGGTCAAATGAAAATCACACAAGAAGTCGTGACGCTATTGGTCTTCGTCCCATTTATGATTTTCCTTTTTAAACAGCCCTTTAAATTGGACTATTTGTGGGCAGGTTTATGCCTTTTTGGATGTGTCTATTTCGTATTTCGCAGTGCTTAATTGATTCAATACCGTATGGGGCTGATCATTTAAGTGAGGCGTGTTTGCAGGCATTTTTGAGTATTTTAGTGAATTTACTGTCTTGTGGAGTGGAATCTTCAAAGTCAAAGGCATAATCACTCTCATTGGTTAGTACAGTCTTTGACCGTCTGCTTCAAAGTCCATGAGTGCAAAACCAAAGCTTTGGTCATCACAATACACACGATATTCTGAAATTGAATACATTTTATCGCGGCCATCATCTGCTTTGTAATAGCCTGTCATCTTGAACGACTCACGTTCATCAATGATCGATTTTCCGGTGACTAAAAATTTTTCGTGGATGTAGCCATTACTCTTAATTTGGCCGTTATAGTCTTTTTGTTGCTGTAAAAGGTTAAATTCTTTCACAAATTGGTTCGTATTGGGTTGAACGAGTTGGGCAAAACTTTGAGAGCTTAGGGCTAGAGTAAGTAGGATAAACATCTGTTTCATATTTAAAGTGTTGTTATAAATATTGATTTAATAAAAGTTTTTATAAAATTGAAAAAAATAAAAATATTTTCATCAAAATATTATGGAGTTTTCTTTTAAAGACAACCGTTAAATTTTATTGAGATGAATTTTCAGTCTATAATATGGGGCTCTTATTAAAGCTTGGCTCTAGTCGAGATTTACTCTCTCTTACTTTAATCTCTGGAAACATTGCAATGAATGCGGCCGCTTCACAAGACACTCCTCTCGTTGGAATTATCATGGGTTCTCAATCGGATTGGGCAACGCTAGAAAACACTGCCAATATGCTGAAACAGCTTGGCGTCCCATTTGAAGCGGAAGTTGTATCTGCACACCGAACTCCAGATCGATTATTCGAATATGCTGAAACCGCACGTGATCGTGGTATTCAAGTGATTATTGCCGGTGCTGGCGGTGCAGCGCATTTACCAGGTATGTGTGCAGCCAAGACTGACCTACCTGTACTTGGTGTACCGGTAAAATCATCAATTTTAAACGGCGTGGATTCATTGCTGTCTATCGTGCAAATGCCAGCAGGTATTGCAGTTGGTACTTTGGCGATTGGCCCAGCGGGTGCGACCAATGCAGCGATCATGGCGGCACAAATTTTAGGTTTAACGCGTCCTGAAATCGCAAAAAATGTTGCAGATTTCCGTGCTGCGCAAACCGATAAAGTGGCGAGTAAAAATATTCCGGGTCAAGCTTAATTAAGGGGCATTTCTCATGGATAAAACCATTGGTATTTTTGGTGGTGGCCAGCTTGGTCGCATGATGGCGCAAGCGGCATTGCCTTTAAACATTCAATGCACCTTCTTTGAAGCGAGTACCGACTGCCCTTCAGCAGCGCTGGGTCCAGTGATTTCGACTCAAGCTGAAAATGGTTTGCAAGATTTCATTCAGAGCGCAGATGTTTTCAGCTTAGAGTTTGAAAATACTCCGTTAGCAGATGTTGATGTGTTGACCAAGAACAAAGCATTGCACCCACCGCGCCAAGCTTTAGCGATTGCACAGCATCGTTTGTCTGAAAAAGCCTTGTTTGATGAATTGGCTATCCCAGTTGCACCTTATAAGGCCGTGACATCTTTCGAGGGTTTACAAGCTGCTGTTGCTGAGTTGGGTTTACCCATCGTACTGAAAACATCGCGTGGCGGTTATGACGGTAAAGGTCAATTTGTGCTACGTAGCGCTGAGCAAATGGATCAAGCATGGGCTGAACTGGGCCCTGCTGGTGAATTGATTGCGGAAAGCTTTGTAACCTTCTCACGTGAAGTCTCAATCATTGCGGTGCGTGGTCAAGACGGTGATGTGAAAACATGGCCATTGGCGGAAAACCACCACCACAACGGCATTTTGTCGCATTCAATTGTGCCTGCGCCAAACAGCGCAGACTTACAACCAGTTGCGCAAGACTACATTACTCGCCTGCTCAATCATTTGAATTATGTCGGTGTTTTGACGCTAGAGCTGTTTGTGACAGATAAAGGCTTATATGCCAATGAGATGGCGCCACGTGTGCATAACTCGGGGCATTGGTCGATTGAAGGTGCAGTGTGTTCACAGTTTGAAAACCACATTCGTGCTGTAGCAGGTTTGCCTTTGGGTTCGACTGAAGTTGTTCGTCCAACGGTCATGGTAAACATCATTGGCCAACATCCGAAGTCTGAAGATGTATTGGCACTGAATGGCGCGCATTTGCATCTGTATAACAAAACAGAGCGTGAAGGCCGCAAAATCGGTCACATCACTTTAATGCCGAACGATACTGCTGAATTAACAGCTTTATGCCGTGCTTTGGCGAAAATTTTGCCGAATCCACTGGCACTTAGCGAAGATATGACCATTTAAACCTGTGTTTGAATGATAAAAAAGCGGTCATGCACATGGCCGCTTTTTTTATTGCTGTAGTTCGGGCATCATTGCGCCTCTTTGCAAAATCACACCGTTTATCGCTGAAACGATAAGAAACTATTGATCATAAAGTGTTCGTTCGTTTATAAATATTCTGCGTTAATCTTCGTATTATTTTTTGTGTATCACAATAGCCTGTGATGTGTGTGAATCAAAATCAAAAATAACCAATGCGTTTTGAATTCAAATTGTGTTTTTAAATTCAAACTATGAATTTGAATTCAAAAAATCCTATACCGAAACAATGAATTCAAAGTTTATGAATTCAAATTTGAAAAAATGAATTCATTTCTCTGTGTTTAAATTTAAAATTTGAATTTAAAAGTTGCTCAGACTTATTGGATCTATAGGGAGTGTATTTTAAAACCTATAATATTTTGATTATTAATAATAAAAATGAATTTTTACCCCATTTTGCATTTGTGGATAATTTTTTATGCGCCTAATTTATTTTTAAATTTAAAAGTTTTGAATTTAAATTTAAACCAGTGTTTGGTTTGTAGTGAATTTAAAGTTGGGTTGTGGGTAACTGCTTTTGAATTCAAATTTTAAAAATGAATTTAAATAAGTAGAAAATATGAATTTAAATTTACGTTTTGAACCTTTAACTTTTGCTTTGAGCTGCTATTGTTAAAGCAACAATTTAAATTCAAAAAAGATCTAGGGTATGAAGCATCACTTAGGATTTGTTTTCGGGACTGCTTTATTGGCAATAACTCAGGCAAATGCCGAGTTGATTATTAATGGTCAGTCTGTCAATGCGTCGAGCATGCCTACAACAAGCAGCATTTCACCACAAAATAACTTTCAAGGTTGTTTAGCCAATTTGCGCTCGCAAGCAATGAATGCTGGTGTGAGTGCATCCACTTATGATCGCTATACGCAAAATTTAACACCTGATTATTCTGTGATTGAAAAGCTCAACTATCAGCCTGAGTTTTCAACTCCGATTTGGGACTATCTGTCCGGTCTGGTAGATGAAGAGCGTGTACAACTGGGTCAGCAGAAATTGGCGCAGCATCGTGATGTATTAAACCGTGTCGCAGCGGCTTATGGTGTGCCTGCTGAAACCGTGGTCGCGGTTTGGGGTGTGGAGAGTAATTTTGGTGATATTGCGGGTAGCTATCCTTTATTACAGTCATTGGGCACTTTAAGTTGTGAAGGACGCCGTCAAAGCTATTTCCGTGGCGAGTTTTTTGCAGCCATGCGGATTTTGCAGCGTGGTGATTTAAATGAATCTCAATTGAAAGGTTCGTGGGCAGGTGCATTTGGTCATACCCAATTTATGCCGAGTACCTATGAAGAACTGGCCGTGGATTTTGATGGTGATGGCCGCCGTGATTTGGTGTCGAGTACCACGGATGCATTGGCATCTACAGCCAACTTCCTGAAAAAGCGTGGTTGGCAAACTGGTCAGCCGTGGGGCTTTGAAGTAAAAATTCCCGAAGGAATGTCGATCAGTGGTGAAAGTCGCCGTAATAAAAAATCCTTGGACAGCTGGATGAATCGTGGTTTGCAGCGTGCCGATGGTACACCGTTAATACAAGGTAACCTTTCTGGATCAAGCCAAGCAGGTTTAATGGCACCAGCTGGGGCAAGTGGGCCTGTGTTCTTGGTGTTTAAAAATTTCGATGCAATCTATAGCTACAATGCCGCAGAGAGTTATGCATTAGCGATTGCGCATTTATCCGATCGCTTGCAAGGCAAGGGTGGCTTTAGTACGACATGGCCAACCGATGATCCTGGGACTTCACGTGCGGAACGACGTGAGATTCAACAATTTTTACTTAACCGTGGATATGACATTGGTAAAGTGGATGGATTAATTGGAGATAAAACCCGTCAAGCCATTCGACAAGAGCAAAATCGACTGGGTTTAAGTCCAACAGGTCGGGCGGGACAGCAGATTTTACGGGCATTTCGTAATGAGCATGCCAAGGCAATGATGAATTAAGTTTGAGCTATGCTTTTTATATAGTAGTCAATATATATAAAAGCTTGTCTATATAAAAAAGGTCTGCAATTGCAGACCTTTTTTATATGTTTTTGACTCTTAAACCGCAGTGATTGTACCTAAGATACGATAGCCAGCAGCACCAGTCACACTTGGTAAATTTGCACTAAGCTGATTGACAAAGCGCATCGCCAACCAAGCAAAGGCTGTGGCTTCCACCCATGTTGGGCTTAAGCCTAAATCTGCGGTACTTTGTACCGTCCATTCATGTTTACGTAAACGCCAGCGCAGTTGCTCTAATAGGTGCGAATTGTATGCACCACCACCGCATACATAGACTTCACCAGTATCCATATCAGAACGGTAAATGGCTTTTTTAATGGCACGTGTGGTGAGTTTCATTAAGGTTGCTTGAATGTTTTCTGGCGTATCTTCAAGTTCGTCATATTCGAGATCTCCACGCCAATCGAGAATCTGTTCATCTAACCATTCTAGATTGAAGTCTTCACGACCTGTGCTTTTTGGCGGTTCTTTAGAGAAAAACTCATGTGCTTGTAAGCGCTCGAGCAGACTGCGAATGGGTTGACCATAAGCTGCCCAGTTCCCATTTTCATCATAGGGCTGACCAGTATAACGTTCGCACCAAGCATCCATTAAAATGTTAGCTGGACCTGTATCAAAGCCATACACGGCTTCAGGTTGACCTGCAGGCAACATGCTAACATTGGCAATTCCGCCCAAGTTCAAAATCACACGGTGAATGGTGTCATGTTGGAAAAGCGCTTGATGAAACGCAGGAACTAAAGGTGCGCCTTGACCACCTGCAGCCATATCACGGCGGCGGAAGTCTGAAATCACAGGGATTTTAGTGAGTTCGGTAATAATATTGGGGTCGCCAATTTGCAGGGTAAAACCATGTTCAGGACGGTGGCGGATGGTTTGACCATGTGAGCCAATCGCCTTGATTTGACTACGATCTAGCTCATTCTTCTCGATCAACTCATTGATGCCATGACCGATCATTTGAGCTAAAGCAACGTCTGCCTTACCCATGCGATCAATTTCGTTATCATCAGGCAAGGTGAGGGCCATCAGTTCATCACGAAGGTCTGGGTCAAAGGGAAGTGTGAGCGTCGCATGAATCTCTAAAGGATCAAAAGAAGCAGCAACAATATCGACACCATCCATGCTCGTGCCGGTCATTACCCCAATGTAGATCGCTGTCATGATGATTCTTAAGCCTGCAATGTGCTGAAAAAGTGTTAGTATATCGCACAAATTGTATAACTGATCTATTTGGATTTTGTGATGTCAAATTTCCTGCCGGCTGAAGAACAACTTGCCCTCATCCAACGAGGCACACATGAGATTATTTCTGAAGAAGATCTTCTTAAGAAATTAAAGCAGAATCGCCCATTAAAAATTAAAGCGGGTTTTGACCCGACTGCACCTGATTTACATTTAGGTCATACGGTTCTGATTAATAAATTAAAAGTTTTCCAAGATTTAGGTCATGAAGTTTACTTCCTGATTGGTGACTATACAGCCATGATCGGTGACCCAACGGGTAAGAGCGCTACGCGTCCACCGTTGTCACGCGAAAAAGTTTTAGAAAATGCTAAAACTTATCAAGAACAAGTGTTTAAGATTCTTGACCCTGCGAAAACTAAAGTTGTGTTCAACTCAGAGTGGTTTGGTCAAAAAACTGCTGCTGACTTGATTCAGTTGGCTTCACAGCAAACTGTGGCACGTATGTTGGAACGTGATGACTTCACTAAACGTTATAACAGCCATCAACCAATTGCGATTCACGAGTTTTTATATCCATTGGTGCAAGGTTATGACTCAGTTGCGCTAGAAGCGGATGTAGAGTTGGGGGGTACAGACCAAACCTTTAACTTGCTGATGGGTCGTACATTACAAAGCCGTTATGACCAAGAATCTCAAGTGTGCATTACTGTGCCAATTCTTGAAGGTTTAGATGGCGTAAATAAAATGTCTAAATCTTTGGGTAACTATATTGCCGTATTTGATGCACCGGGTGCGATGTACCAAAAAGTGCTTTCAATGCCAGATGATTTGATCGAACGTTACTTTGACTTGTTGAGCTTTAAATCGATTGAAGAAATTCAACAGTTGCTCAAAGAAGTGGCTGAAGGCCGTAATCCACAAGAAGTGAAGAAAATTCTTGCACTTGAATTGGTTGAGCGTTTCCATGGCGCAGAAGCTGCGGCAAATGCGCACAAAGGTGCAGGTAACTTGATTACTGAAGGTGAACTTCCAGAAGGTACACCAGAAGTGACTATTTCTCGTGGCGCATTTGGTGGTGAAATTTTCATTACTTCTATTTTGCGTGAAGCGGGTTTGACTAAAAATGCTGCTCAAGCAAAAGATGCAATTGGTCGTGGTGCAGTGAAAGTGGATTGGGAGGTGGTTGATGCAGGTTATGCTGTGTCAGAAAACAAAACTTTGATCATTCAAGCGAGCAAAAAAGCGATCGCAAAAGTAACTTTTACCGACTAATAAATTCTTGAATTTTTAGTTAAGTTATTGAATTAAAAGCAGGCTTCGGCCTGCTTTTTTTTACCAATTAATATATTAATAATATAAATAAGCAAATTCAAAAAAAACCTTATAAAAACAACACTTAAATTTTGCCAAATGTGTTGCATTTCTTGAATTTTATGTATAAGATTTATTCATCTAGAGAGATATATATACCATCTAGAGGGTACATAACGATAACTCCACTTTTTATAAGTCTCTTCCCCAAGGGACTCTTTTTTTAGTGAGTTAACAAATAACTATAATAACTACACGATGGATCGACTAAAGATTCAATTCTAAGGGAAAGATTTTGGGAGAGATCTTTCCCTTTTTTATTTGTAAAATTGAGCTATTCCTTTCAAAAATCACATTCATTTCTGTATTAAAGACTTTAATCGCACCAGAAAAAAAGCCCGATTCAATCGAGCTTTAAAATGTTTCTACTTAGACAGATGTTCATTGAGTTTTGTTTTAGGGCTTAGAACTAAATTGAATGAAGCTTAATTTAGGTAAGATCCGCTTAACTAATGTTCCCACTAAAAGTGCGGTAATAATGGTGCCTTCACGGACTCCGATGACTTGATGTAAGACCAGCCAGCTACTGATAACCGCAATACTGACCAAGACAATGTCGCCATAGGTTTTACAGTTGCCAAAATCAAGGCGATAACGAACAGCAATGGCTTGATAGAGGCCTTCTGCGGCCAAGAGGACTAGACTGGCTTTGACCACTAAGCTCACACCTAAAGCAGTAATCAGGCAACTTGCCAAGCAAGCCAGGAGTTGAAGTGGGTAACTTTCTATACTCCAGCCTTGGGTGAACCACATTAAACCGTCAATAAATGCACCAAACAAAATTCCCACGGGTAATTGCAACCACTGTATCCACTGAAAGCGTGATTTTAAGATCAGCATTTGCAGCAGAATCATGACGATATGCATTAATACTGTTAATGTGCCGACGGTGAGTGGAAAGATATAGCTAAAGCTGTAGGGCACCGAAGAAATAGGGGATGTCCCTAAATTTGAATGTATAGAGAGTACGACACCAAAAGCTAGTAATCCTAATCCGCTTAATAGTAAGAATAAGCGTGGAAAAAACTGTGTTGGCATCCTGCACCTAAAAAATAAAAAGAGTGTACGTGAAATGCAGCCTGCGCTCTATGCGTCTAAAGCCCAAAAATAGTGGCTTTTTATGACTGTGATCGTTAATAGTGATTATTCAAATAAATAGGCTATATTTTTATCAGCAAAAATGACTAAGCATGTAATTAAAATGATTTTTGCAAAAACAGGCCTTATGGAACAATGGTCAAAAATCAAAAAAGAGCAACAATATGGCGTATTACAATACCGATAATCATGATGAACAGATCGATCGAATCTTGAGATATTTATTTGACTACCAAACCAAACAGCATAAACGAGCATTATTTTGTGAGGCGCAGCAACAATTACATGATTTGGATATCGCGGCACAGTACCAACTATTTGCATTGGTGCGAGAACAACTCCCTCGACGTGCCAAGCTTTTATTTTCTGCCGAGGATTTTAGTGGAAAGCAACAAGTCATCTTGGAAGTCATGCAACATTTAGCATATGAACGTTAAAAGAATGTTGGTAAATATAAAAATGCACGCTAAAAAATGTCTATGAAGCTTGAATCGATATGATGATAGAAAAAAATTAAGTGCTTTGAGGAAGAAAAGTAGACTAATGATTAATAAATAATCAAAGTCACTTTTATTAGACTTAAAAGCGCTGAAAAAGATTTGCTAGATATAAGAAATTTACTTAATTAAATATCGACTATTTGCTAAATATTTATAAAAAATGCTTAAAAAATAGGTAAAAGTGCAATTTTTTTAGCAAAAACGCTTATAAAAAATACATACGTGAAAAATATAGTGAATTGGGGGTTGCAATGATTCTGAAATGCTCTAGAATGCACC
>NZ_VOZE01000016.1:0-50439 GCF_013419925.1 Acinetobacter sp. YH12045
TTCCCGAACTCAGAAGTGAAACCTCTTAGCGCTGATGGTAGTGTGGGGTTACCCATGTGAGAGTAAGTCATCGCCAGCTCATTATTCGAAAACACCCCCTGATATGTCAGGGGGTGTTTTTTTATGTGCGGAGAAAAGGGGAAAGGAAAAAGATAGAGGGGGATACGGAAATTAAGCGTTGGATATCCAACGCTATAAGTTTACATAGAACGATAAAATTATCTTAACTGACGTCGTGCATGCTTTAATGCTGTTCTTAACCCTTCTTCTAAAGTTGGATGATAGAAAGGTTTATCCAAAATTTCATGTATGCTTAGTTCTTCTGAAATCATCCAAGCTAGCAAATGTGCTAAATGTTCAGCTTCTGCACAGAATAGCTCAGCTCCTAATAGTGTATGGTTAATTGTATCCACATATACTTCGGCAGCCCCTTTATTTTTAGCAACAACAATCGCACGACCTTGTTTTTCATAAGAAACGAAACCAATGACGAATTCTGTGTTTTTATCTTGTAGTTGCTTATAGCTTTGACCAATAGTTGCCATTTGTGGTGTAGAAAATAAGATGCCTAGAGGGGTTAGCGTCTTGATGGATTTAATTTGTGGAAAGTTTAAACAGTTTTGTACTGTAAATTTACCTTCATGAGCTGCTTCGTGTTGGATAGGGGTATTAGTATGTGCATCGCCGACAATAAAAATTGGATAATCTGCTAATTGCTTTGTGTCTGGATTGATCGGTAAATTTTTAATATCTTTAAATTCTGCACTTATACGTTCTAAACCTAAGGTATTTAATAATGTACGTCTGCCAGTTGCAGCTAAAACATAGTCAACTTGTAGTGACTTTTGTACGTTTTCTTCAGTATAGGTTAAATGAACTAGATCGCCTTCAAGAGAGTAATGTCCCGGTAAAGTTTCAAACTTTAGCTTTAATTCTTTACTTAACTCTTCCTGTGCGAGCTTTTGTAATATGGGGCTAGTCAATGAGCCAATTTTTCGACTACGTGCAAAAACAGTGGTGTTTACATTAAGCCGTGTTAAAGCCTGAGCCAATTCTAAAGCGATCACGCCACTTCCAATAACTGCGACAGATTTTGGTAGTTGTTCTAACTCAAATATTTGATCGGACGTAATTAATTTATCGCCTAATATTTGTTTTTGTTCTGTATCTATAGCAGGCGTTGTACCTACTGCAAGGATAAATGATTTGGCTTTAAATGTTTGGTTATTTACTTGAATTGTATTTGAATTAATAAATTCAGCTTTTCCTGAAATTTTATGTTCGCTTGGCCAACTTTCAACATCTTTTAAAGTGGCTCGTGTAAAACGATCACGTAAATTTTGAACATGTTGCATGACGCTAGAGGTATCAATTTCACTTTTGACATCTAGACCTAAATTATCTGCATGTCCAATTTCGTGCATACGGTTGGCAGTAGAGATGAGTATTTTACTTGGCATACAACCGACGCGTGCACAGGTGGTGTCCCAAGGACCATCATTAATGATAAGAATATTCTGTGTTTTTTTAATTGCTTCTTTATAGGCTGAAATGCCTGCTGTTCCTGCACCGATAATGATGATGTCGTACATAAAATATTTACTTTATTCTAAATAAATTATATTAATTAAACAAAATCCCTCTAGGTAGAGGGATTTTGTTAGAAAGTTACTTTTTAGTTGTACCATTGATGGTGCGAGTGATTGTTTTACCATCAGCATCTAAAGTTAAAGTATGTGTATAAGTAATAGTTGAACCACTTATTGATTGTAGGAAGTTTAAAACTTTATCTCCTTCAATTCTAATACTGCCTGTAATGCTCTTGATGTTTGTTGCTGGGCTTTCATTTTCGATTCGTTGTCCAGAAATTGCAGAGATATTTGGCAAATTTAGTATTTGAGTACCATTTGATTTAATAAGGAAAGTTGCAATTTCATTACCTGGAGCAGAATGAACAGTGAATGTCACAGGTTCGATATTTGGTGTGTTTGGATTATCATTTGTGAGCACGCTATAACTAGAGTCAGCTTGTACAACATATAGCTTTCCTTCAGATGACGTTGGATCATTATAAAGTACAAATCCACCATTACTGCTATCATTGTTCGGAATAGTGACAAAACGTACCTGCTGGCTTTGAGCTAAGCCCCATGATTGTTGATACGGGTAACCAAAACTACCAGTAACTGCAATGCTATTTAAGTTTTTATCAGCATTTTGATTTTCGTAAATAATAACGCTTGGTTGGCCAATATAACTTTCAAGTCCTTCTTTTGGCTGCATATTTTTTAAATCAATTGCATTTACATTAAAGTTCCAATTTTTATAATTTTCACCGAGTAAATTTTTTAAATTATCTCCACTAATTACATAACAACCTTGTTTAATTTGTTCCGATTGTTCTAAGTCATCTGTTGATGTTTCGTCTTTTTTATGACAATCATCATAATAAATAAATTGTGATTGATTTTGAGTGAATTTTTCATGCGTCGAAATAGCTAGTTCTAAGACACCATTTCCAAAGGTATCTAGAGCATGGTCAATATAGCCCTTAGGTGTATCAGGATTATTAGTATCGAGTAACCCAAATAAAATGCTACCTTCTCGTTTTAGGTTATCTTCAAAAAATTTTGTGTCGGCAGATGAAGTATTTGTATTTTCAGTTGTGTTACCACTACTATTACTTTCATTATTAAAATAACCTTCACTACCTCCACCGCCACATGCAGTTAATAATGTAGCTAAAGCAAGTGAAAGTGATCCTTGTAGAAATTTCATGAAGTACCCCAAAATAGTTATTTATGTATAGAAAAAGTTATATTGCGTAAAGATACCACACATAAAAAATGGCGCAAATAGCGCCATCTTTATATTCGTCATTTTATAGTGCAGTCCCGACACTTACACCAACGGATGGACGTACATTCATAGAATTACACCCTGTTAGCAACAACGTTGTAAATAAAACGGTAAACACGAATTTAGTCATTGAGCAAACCTTGAGCCTTAGCTTGATTGAAAAGAGCTGTCGAACGAGAGCCGCTGCGACAAATCATCAAAATGGGTTTAGGAAGCTCATTATAGTATTTGGCAAATTCTTTCACGTCTGTTTGAGAAATTTTACCGCTTTGCACAGGTTGATACACAACACTCACATGAGACTTTTCAGCAATGCCTCGTAACTGTAAAACAGTCACTTCATTGCCCGCCTCATTATCTGGTCGGTTTACAATCACAGATTTAAATTTAAGTTGTTTGAGTAAACTTGAAAATTTATCTGTGGTCATTTGCCCTGAGACACTTAAATTTGCATTTAAGGGTTGACTGCTATTATCAGCAAATGTGGGTGCTGAAAAGACGCAAGTTGCGATCAATAAAGCTTTTTGAATTAAAGCCTTAGTCATCCAAAAGATCCATCTGTTTTGCTAGTTGATATAGGTTATTTGAACGGTTACCTGTACGGCAGAACATGAGCACTGGCTTTGGCAATTCATTAAAATGATTAGCAAAGTTACGGACATCTAGCTCAGAAATTTGACCCGCAACAACCGGTTGATGAACATAATCTAAACCAGCGGTACGAGCTGCTTCTTCAATTTGAGCACTGGTTGGTTGCTCAGGACCACCTTCCATGTCAGGGCGGTTATTGATAATCGATTTAAAGCCTTTTTCAACCACTTGCGCTACATGTTCTGGGCTGATTTGACCTGCAAAACCAACATTTTCGCTCATTGAGTCACTCCATAATTTAATTCATAGATTTATGCTTTATGATAGCATTAAGCACAAACTTGAGCAGAATGTTCTTAAATTTTTATAAGCGATTACAACCATAAAATAACGCAATGGAGCGCGTATGCACGCCTATACAGTCGAACCACTGTATGTCAAAAGCGGACAAGATGTTATAGCTGCTGACTTTTATCGTCCAAAATCTGTTGAAAAACCTGCAGTCATTCTCATGGCGCATGGTTTGGCTGCATTACGCCAATTTAAATTAGTGCAATATGCCAAGCGCTTTGTACAAGCGGGCTATGCTGTTGTGTTGTTTGATTATCGCTATTGGGGGGGCAGCACAGGGCGTCCGAGAGAGTTGGTGAATCTTAAAGCTCAACTTGAAGATTGGCGGACCATGATCGATCATTTACAGCAGCGTAAATCGATTGATTCGAGACGCATTGTATTATGGGGAACATCGCTGAGTGGTGGCTATGTACTTAGTTTGGCGGCAGAGCTTAAAAATATTAAAGCGGTGATGGCACAAGTCCCATTTGTCGACGGCGCTGAAAGTGCAAAATTGTATCCCTTACAGCAATTACCTAAAGCGTTAAAATTATCGAGTCAGGACTATATGGGGTCTAAAGTTGGGATGAGTCCAACGACTTTACCTGTAGTTCATCCACATCGATTGTGTTTTTTACAGTCTGAAGATAGTTATGCCGGCTATTTATCGATTGTCAATCCTGATTTTTATTGGAGTGGCGAAATTCCAGCTCGGGCCTTTTTTAAGTTAATCCGTTATCGCCCAATATTAGATGTACGTAAAATTAGTATACCAGTACTTTTTATTGCAGCCAAAGAAGATAGTTTGATTCCCATCGAATCAAGCCGTGAAACTGCGACCAATATTGCACCGTATGTGCAGTATTATGAGTGGGAAATGCAACATTTTGATATTTATCATGGGCAATGGTTTGAAAAAGCCATGGCAACCCAATTAGAATTTTTACATCAACATGTTGGAGTCAGCTAAATGATCGTTGTGTGTCCTGAATGTGGTGCAAAAAACCGTGTACCTGAAGAAAAACTCGAAGTTGGACCTGCATGTGGTCAATGTCACCAAGCATTGATTCCATTGGCGCCCATCGAGTTGAATGAAAAGAACTTTGCAAATTTTATTAGCAATAGTGATTTACCTGTGCTGATCGATTTATGGGCTGAGTGGTGTGGACCATGTAAGATGATGGCGCCACACTTTGCACAAGTTGCAAAATCAAATCCGAAGGTGGTTTTTGCCAAAATTGATACCGAAGCAAACCCTCGATTGAGCGGTGCATTTAATGTTCGTAGTATTCCTACACTGGTTTTGATGAATAAAACCAACGAAATTGCTAGAATAAGCGGTGCAATGCGTGCTGGTGAGTTACAACAATGGCTCAATCAGCAGTTAAATCTACCTCAATAAATGTCAGCGCCAGGAGCTAAAGTGTCAGAAACTCATGTAAAACCTGAAGGAACGCTTTCCCTACAAACCATCGCGATGCCTGCAGACACCAACTGGAGTGGTGATGTTTTCGGTGGTTGGATCGTGTCACAAATGGACTTGGCCGGTGCAATTCACGCAGAGCGTTTCAGTCAAGGACGCTGTGCAACGATTTCAATTAACCAAATGACCTTCCTCGTTCCTGTGAAAGTCGGGGATGTCATCAGTGTATATACCAAAATTTTAAAAGTGGGTAATACCTCTATCCAAATGCAGATTGAAGTTTGGGATAGCCATGACAGCTCACGTGATCCAATTCGCGTAACCGAAGGTGTGTTTACATTTGTCGCTGTGGATGTGAAAGGTGCTAAGCGTCAAATTCCTGCGGATGCAAAAGCTAAATTTGCTGCAGATCAAGCTTAATTAAAGTTAGACGCAATAAAAAAGCCGCTCAATCGAGTGGCTTTTTTATGAATAGTGACTGAGAAATTAGAACATTGTATTTGAATTGGCACTGGTTTCAGGAATGCTCTGTTGCACATCCCAATGTTCGACGATCTTGCCATTTTCAACACGGAAGATATCAATAATGGCTTCTCCACGGTCTTGCTTATTCTGCGTAGAGTGCACATGTAAATAGACCAAATCACCTTCGGCAGCAGCACGTTTGATCTGGTTTTTTGCTTCAGGATTTTGTTTAAAATAC
Organism: Acinetobacter sp. YH12045; assembly: GCF_013419925.1. Classification (NCBI taxonomy): domain Bacteria; kingdom Pseudomonadati; phylum Pseudomonadota; class Gammaproteobacteria; order Moraxellales; family Moraxellaceae; genus Acinetobacter; species Acinetobacter sp. YH12045. The sequence continues at coordinate 5,910 of NZ_VOZE01000016.1, forward strand.
TGGGTGAAGTAATCGACAAATGGCGCCTTGCCATCAGGTACATGCGGATTATGTTGAATATATTGGTTGCCAATATATCGGTCAGCATATGTCTTAACCTGATGTTTAAGAAAGACACCTTCATAAAAATCAATCACGATTTTCTTATTTTCCGCCGCTTGGCTGGTTTGAATATTGCTTTCAGCCGTTTGATTTGGAGTTGTTGGCGTTGCAGGAATAGTACTTTGACATGCAGTTAAAAACACCGCCATGCTGATGAATGAAAGGGGAATGATTTTTTTCATAAAGTGCTCAATATATTTGTGTCGTGCAAGCATATTGAGCGGAATTACGGCGTATAAATAGTAAAAAACAGTCTTGATTTTGCTGAAATTTGGTAAAACTTATACTTACCTAAAAGTAAGTTTTATTTACATTTATTTATTTTTCAGAGCGGATTTTGCCACCCACGCCCAAAGCATTTCACATTGAATCGGTGCTTCACCAGATTCATCGGTGACTAAGACCTGTACTAAGGTTTCACCTTTTTCTGTGCTTTGCATTTGTCGTTGCTGTTCGGGTGTAAGCATTGCAATCGCTTTCATCCCACCTTGGGTTGGACGTTTAAAATCAACTTTGAAGCTTTTAATCAGGACAATGGCACTGTCTGGGACGTTCATTGCTGTGACAAAGCCTGTGGCTGTTTCGGCGATCAGCGCCATGGCACAGGCATGTACTTGCCCGATGTGGTTTTGCATCGCCTTATGATTGGCGATGCTCACCTCAACACGCTCAGGGCTGACATGTTGATAACGAATTTTAGCGGTACCGACCATAGGCACGACACGACCAAAAGCTTGACTGAGCAAACGACTTTGAATACCTTTGGGTAATTTAGAGCTTGCTTTAACCAGTTTATTTAGACGATTTGGACGTGCCATATTGACCTCAATGGCAGTTGTGCTGCCTTAATCTTTAAAGTTGTTGAATTGAAGCGGCACACCAAATTGTTGCTCTTTTAAGAACGCCATCACTTGTTGCAAAGTGTCACGTTTCTTGTCAGTCACACGAATTTTGTCGCCTTGAATAGAAGATTGCACTTTAATGCCGCTTTCTTTAATGGCTTTATTGATTTTTTTTGCAGTATCAGAGTCAAGACCGTCTTTTAGTTTGATCACTTGAATGACGTTTTTACCAGAAGCCGTCATTTTTTGTGGATCGAGTGCTTGAATGTCAACTTTACGTTTGAAGAAATGATTTTCGAGCATGGTATACACTTGCTCACATTGGAAATCGCTTTCTGTTGAGATTTTGATTTCCTTATTTTTCTCATTTAACTCAATTGAAACGTCTTGACCACGGAAGTCAAAACGCGTCGCTATTTCTTTTTGCGTGTTTTGAACTGCATGATTTACTTCAAAAACTTCTAATTCGGAAACAATATCAAAAGAAGGCATAGATTAGACCTTTACAAAGGGAAAGAATATCTGAGATGCTAGGGATGTTTTCTTCATTTGCCAAGTGTTGTTTACATCAAAAGGAGTGTGCAATGATCCGTAAACAAGAAATTACAACATTTGAGTTCCCAGAAGACTCGATTATCTGGGATGTTCGCGATGCAAGTGCTTATGCTGAAGCACATGTGAAAGGTGCGGTTAACCGACCGATCAACGCATTGTCATCAGATGCACTGACTCAGGTGTCAACGGATCAACCCATTTACATTTTATGTGGTGGTGGAAGTAAAGCTCCACGTGCAGCAGAGTTACTAGAGGGTTTTGACAGCTCACGTGAATATGTAATCTTAATGGGCGGCACGCGTGCTGCTCGTGATGCTGGTCTTCCTTTGGAACAAGGGAAATAAGATCGAATCAAAAAAAGCGCCGAAAGGCGCTTTTTTTATTGCGGATTATTTTTCTTGAGGTGGAGAGGACGGCATCTGACCCTGAAAATAAGGCTTCTTAGTTTTTTGTTTGGCTTTGGCGCGTCGTATAAAACGTGCTGCATGAATTTTATCGAGTAGCTGTGTTGGAATAGGGCAGGCTTCTTTTAAGACCAGCGCGGCAATGATTTCACTACAGAGCGGTGCATACAGGAAACCTTTAGAACCGAGTCCACTACAGCTATAAATGTGCTGATCTTCATGAACTGCACCAATTACAGGGAAAAAGTCTTTTGTCTGTGCGCGAATCGCGGCACGTCCTTGCCATTGCTCAATCGGTGCTAAGGTTTTGGCAAAGTCAGGGAATACACTGTGGATAAGTTCATAGTTATGCACATGATCTTCTGTGAGAACGTCGGTGTCATCACGGCCGGGATAAAATGACGCGCCCATAATCATTTGTTCGGCATCCAGTTGCATACAATAGCCCCCATAACTATAGGCTGTATGCATATCCATTTGTTGAGCGGGGTTGTTCAACCAACTGACTTGTCCACGAATGGCACGCAGTTCTGGATAATCTGTTTGTAGCTGCATACTGTCACGTGCCGCACAGAGAATGACATGCTCGGCAGATGGAAGCTGCTGATCCTGTGTAAATAGCGCAACGCCATTATGTTGCTGCTCAATGCGTTGAATATCTGCTTGTAACAACTCAATGTGTGAATGCGCCAAGATTTGGTCACGAAGCTGATGTGGACTGACTGCGCCTGCTTGTTTGAGGAGCAGGGTTGGATATGTTGAGGCTAATTGACTTAGCGTGCCTTCTTCAGCAGCTAATACCTCTGAAGGATAAGCTTGAGCTAAATCTAGGTGTTCTGCTTTATTTTTTAAAATAGATTGGTGAATCTGTAAGGGACGAAATGCCTTGAAGTTTTGATAATGCTTGAGTGCATATAACCAGCTCAAGGTCATCAAATGTTCAGCACTTTGTTCAATTGGACAGAGTTTAGGGTTGAGTAGGGCAAGAGGATTACCCGACCCACCGCTGAGTGGTGCTGATTTCTCGTAAATACGCACTTGATGCCCGCGTTGAGCAAATGCCCAAGCACAGCTCAAACCAGCTATGCCAGCGCCAATAATCGCGATTTGACGGGGCTTATGTCCTAGAGCGATTTCAGGATTTTTTTTTTCGTCTAAAGTGGGACAGTCAGCAGCATTGGATTGATCATCTAACTTTTCAGGTGCGAGCCAAAAGGCTTTGAGCATTTCACGCTTATGCGCAAAGCCACGTGGTCGTGTAATGGTAATACCATGCTCACGTAAGCCGCGTTTCAGTACGCCTGCCACACTAAATGAGGCGAAGGTCGTCCCAATGTCCGATAGACGTACGATATTTTTGAGTACGTTTTCTTCCCACATGTCAGGATTACAGGCGGGTGCAAAACCGTCCAAGAACCATGCATTGACCGTAGCAGTTTTTGCCATGACCGGAAAAACGTCGTGTGCATCGCCTAACCAAAGATCAATTGAAAAACGTTCTTCTGGAAAATTGAGTCGATGACATCCCGCTATGGGTTCAGGATATTGCGCAATCAGTTGCTGTGCCAAAGGTTGTAATTCAGGCCATGCATTTAATGCACGAATGAGGTCTACTTTAGATAAAGGGAATTTTTCTATAGAAATAGCATGCAGATGACTGTGATTATCTGGACGAACCTGTTGCCATAATTGCCACAAGGCCAAAATATTTAAGCCTGTACCAAAACCTGTTTCGCCGACACTGAAATATTCAAAATCAGTCAGTGCCTCAAGGCGAGTGTCGAGGTCATTCCCTTTTAAAAACACATGACGTGTTTCGAGTAGGCCGTTATCCTTCGAAAAATACACATCACCAAACTGTCTAGACACTGGAATATCAATGCCATCGATCATTTGCCAATCGAGATCGGCAGTCTGAATTGCACCTGACAAAACTCAAGCAACCTTTAAATTGAAGTAGAAAAATGAATTACCATTGACGACGACGTTTGGTATAGACGTAACTGGCCAACAAGAAACCTAAAATCACGCCAACACCAAGTGTGGTCCCGCCATATAAAAACATCTGCGCGCTACGTTCACTTTGTAGCACTTGTACTTGTACGCCCAAGCTATCATTTTTAAGTTGTAATTCTTGGTTTTGCGCCAAGGCTTCAAGGTTAGCTTTTTCTAACTGTTGTAAGCGTACAGATTGGTCTTTGACCATCGCTTTGACTTTGGCATCTTGCAGCGCTTTATTTTTTGCCAATTGCTCAATGGTCAATGAATTGGCATCTTGAGGTTGACCATTAGGATTGACGGTTGCCGCCACTTTAATGATGCCCGGTTTATTGGCAGGAATGGTATGCGGCACAGGATTGGGAGGAGGTGTTGCAGTCGTTGCTTGAGCAGCAGGGGCTACAGCAGGTGCAGGAGCCGATTCTTCAGCCCATGCAGTTGAACAAATTAAAGATAAGCCCAGTAAACTAGAAACAACGACGCGCATGAACCTTATCCTTTAGGAAATGCTTTGTTAAATGGTTTGACATCAATTTGGCCATAAACCCCTTCTTTGAGGAAAGGTTCATCTGCCAACCATTGGTCTAGGGCTTCACGACTATCAAAATCGACAATGATCGTACTGCCATAAAAACCAGCTTGCGGGTTTGCCGGATCTTTAGGCATCGCACCTGCAACAATCAGACGACCTTCATCATCAAGTTTTTGTAGACGTTCAAGATGTTGAGGGCGAACTGCAAGGCGCTTTTCCACTGTACCTTCATTATCTGTACAGCTTACGACGAATAATGGCATGACTTTTCCTGATTTTTGACCGAATGGATTATTCTGAGGTCTTAAAGTATTTACGTAATACAATAAACTGAATAATGATAAAGGAAAACATCACGATCATGTCACCAAAAGCAGTGAATTCACCCCAATATTTTCCGTCTGCAAACAAATAAGCGAAAAAGGTGTGTAAACATGACATCACCACGAACATTGCAGCCCATGCATAGTTCAATCGTTTCCAACCGACAGCGGTTAAATTTAAGACTGGACCAAATAAACGTTCGATGAGTGGTTTCTTATCTTTACTAAATAGTGGAGAAAGTAAAAACGCCCCAGCAAAAACTAAGTTCAGTAAAACGGCTTTTAAACGAATATAAAAATCATCGCTTAACATCAGGGTAATACCACCAAAAATCACGGTCATGAACAACACAATCCATTGTTGTTTATCTAGACGGAATTTTTGCATCACAAACAATGCACCATAAACCACAAGCATGGAAATGATGAGACCTGATGTTGCCACAAGAATGTTATTGTTATCGACACCCCCAGCAGAACCAATTAATTGTATTAATGGGTGCTGCGTATCTTTTGGATCTACAGTTTTATATAAATAAAAGAAAATAATGAGTGGCACAAAGTCTAAAAGTGCTTTCATGTTAGAGTATCTAAATCTGATCAAATAAATGACATAGTATAGAGATGCAAGGCGTAGATTTACATACACACAGTAATATTTCTGATGGTACTTTGTCACCAGAGGCTTTGGTGCAGGCCGCAAGTGCTATTGGAATTCATACGCTGGCTTTGACTGATCACGATACGATGGACGGATTGTTGGCTGCAGAGCAGGTTGCGCAGAAATTAAAGCTCCAATTAATCTCTGGCGTGGAGATTTCTAGCCAGTGGTCGAGACCTGCGACCAAAAAAAGTTATGGTGTACATATTGTCGCTTTAAATATGCAAAATCCTGCGCCATTACAAGCCTTATTGATGGATCAAAAGCGTATTCGAGCGGAACGTGCTCGGCAGATTTGTGACTTACTGATACCGTTAATTGGTCAAGATATTTATAGCGATGTGATTGCCAAGGTCGACCAGATTCCAGATCGGGTAACACGTACCCATATTGCCAAAACTTTGGTGGAAAAGGGGGTAGTTTCACGTCCACAACAAGCTTTTGATAAATATATTAAAGAAGGCAAAAAAGCTTTTGTAAAATTTGAAGGTCCAAGTCTTGTTGAGACCATTGAGGTGATTCATGCCAGTGGTGGCTTTGCAGTGTTGGCGCATCCAACGCGTTATGATTTGTCTGCAACCAATATTCGTTATTTGATTGAAATCTTTGCTGAAGCGGGCGGTGATGCAGTGGAATTACCACCGGCAATTGAGCCATTATCGACTCGTCAAATGGTGGATCGCATGATTGCTGCCTTTAACTTGAAAGTTTCTGTTGGCAGTGATTTTCATGGTGACAATATGCCATGGATTAAACTTGGCAACATCCCTCGAGTGAAAGAGGGGCAAGTTGGAATTTGGGAGAGCTTTGCTTAAAAGCTTTGCGCGATGATTGCTCTCACTTACATATCTTCCATGTACAAAAAAGTGTACGCAAGGCTATGTAAGCGAGGGTTTAGACCCATTGATCAATTACAGTAAATTATGATCTTTGGCTTGAATCGGTGGTGGGGTGGGTTTTCCTAAAGTCCCAAGTAATTCAATTTCAATAGTACGCACCATCGAGTCCAAAGGTAAGTCATTACTCTGTGTGCCGAAGGGCTCTTCAATCTCTGAACTTAGTGCATCTAAGCCTAAAAAGGTATAGGCCAAAATCCCCACCAAAAGGGGGGTCGCAAGACCTAAAGTAGAACCCAAGCTAAAGGGTAAGACAAAACAGAAAAAATAAACGGTTCGATTCAGCAAGACCGAATAAGCAAATGGTAATGGCGTGGTGGCAATACGGTCACAGCCGGTTTGTACGGTGCTGAGTTCCATCACATGCTGATTCATCTGGGTATAAATAATATCTGAAATCTCACCATCTTTGAGCGCTTGCATTAGCTCCCATTGAATCAAACTCAACGTGTACTGCGGTGCATTGGCCTGTTGGTATAACTGGGTGATGGCATTCGCACTCATGCCGCTGGTTTCAACCAGTTCAGTGGGATTGGCGGTTTGATGGCGGAGTCGGTCACGTAAAACGTTGGCAAAGACGATCACATGTTGAATCACACGTTCACGACGACCTTGACTGAGTAAACGGCAGTCACGGTCAAAATGGCGTGCATTGGCAATCAAAATGCCCCATAAACGCCGAGCTTCCCACCAACGGTCATAGCAGGCTGAGTTTTTAAAGCCTAAGAAAATCGACAGCACGACACCAATTAGGGTAAAGCCGACCAAAGGAAATTCGGTAAAATGAAAGATATCGACATAGGATAAGCCGCCCACAATGGCAGACAGCAACATAACGATCCCGAGCGGCGGTAAAACCTTAGGTAAAATCGTTCCTCGCCAAGAAAATAGCAGTTTAAAAATACTCGGTTGGTCACGGACGATCATGTTCGAATGATAATTTCTAGTTTTAAAAAATTATGATGATCTTCGGGTTTGCTCAAGCACTTGTCAATAACTGTTTCATGCAGATAAGTGTGCTTGGAGCAAGCCATGTTCAGCAAAGGAAAAACTCCCTTCTGTGGAGATAATGCAATGATCGATCAGTCGAATTTCCACCAACTGACAAGCCTGCTGAATGAGTCGAGTCAATTCAAGATCGGCAGCAGAAGGTTCTGCACGACCGAAAGGATGATTATGTGCAATGACAATACTGCTGGCGTGTTCAGAAATAACATAACGCAGCAGTTGATTGATGGAAATTTCACAGGTATTGAGGCTGCCATAAAAAAGTTTTTTAAAGTTTATTTTTCTTAAATGCGCATCTAGACAGAGCACGCCAAAGACTTCTTGACGTTCCGATAAAAATTCAAAGCGAAGAAAGTTTTGCAATTGTTCAGAATGTTGCAATTCTAAGGCTTCATTTTGAAAATGCTGACTCACATAGCGTTTACCGAGTTCTTTTACCGCCATGAGCTGCGCATATTTACTATTTCCGATGCCATGAAACTGGCGTAAATCCTCAAGTGACGCATCCATTAGCGCTTGCAACTGACCAAAATGTTGAATCAGGACTCGTGCAAGTTCGACAGCAGAGTGCTGCTGGGAACCAGAGCGTAGGAAAATAGCCAGTAGCTCAGCATCGGATAAACTTTGTGCGCCTTGTTGAATCAGGCGCTCACGTGGGCGCTCTTGTTCAGGCCAATTTTTAATTGAATTATTCATTATTCTTAGACTTTTTTATTATCAGTCAATCGGCTTTTTCACAGCAGATTGTTGGGTCAGTGCATATTTAATGCTATTGTGAGCGCCACTGCAACAGATAGGTAGCCTGTTCGTGAGCTTTGATTTAAGTGTAATGCCCACAAAAAATATTCTTTTAGGTGTCACTGGTGGTATCGCAGCCTATAAAAGTGCCATTCTTGTCCGTCGATTAAAAGATGCCGGATTTGATGTGCGCGTGGTGATGACTCAAGGTGCGCAAGCCTTTGTGACCCCGCTAACGTTTCAGGCGCTTTCAGGCAACCCTGTGCATACCGAATTACTCAATCCCGAAGCAGAAGCGGGTATGGGGCATATTGAATTGGCACGTTGGGCTGATTTGGTATTGGTTGCTCCTGCAAGTTGCGACACGCTGGCAAAATTTGCGGCGGGTTTAGCAGATGATCTTCTTTCGACACTTTATCTTGCGACAAAAGCACCCGTTTGGGTTGCCCCAGCGATGAATCAGCAAATGTGGGCAGCCAAAGCGACACAGCGTAATTTAAATACACTGGTTGAAGATGGCGTACATGTGATCATGCCCGATGCCGGTTCTCAAGCCTGTGGAGATGTAGGCTTAGGACGTATGCCTGAGCCAGAAGATTTGGCGGATCAAGTGACGGCCTATTTTCATCAAGCACAGCGAGCTCTTGCTGAAAAATTTGGCATGCTTGCAGGCAAGCATGTGGCGATTACAGCTGGTCCTACACGTGAGTCGATAGATCCTGTACGTTATATTTCCAACCACAGCACAGGTAAAATGGGTTTCGCACTGGCAGCGGCTTGTTATGCAGCTGGGGCTAAAGTAACGCTGATCGCAGGACCCGTCAGTTTAGATACACCAAATGGTGTACGACGGATTAATGTGCAGTCTGCAATTAAAATGTTAGAGACTAGTCTGCAAATGTTAGATGAAGGCTGTGATATTTTTATCGCAACAGCAGCCGTTGCGGATTATCGCGTGGCAGAAGTTGCAGAGCATAAAATCAAAAAAGCTGGCGATGAACTCAATGTGGCTTTAATTAAAAATCCAGATATCGTTGCAACGATTGCGCAGCAGTCAAAACGTCCATTTATGGTGGGATTTGCCGCTGAGACACGCAATGTCGAGGAGTATGCCGCGGGCAAACTTGTGGCAAAAAAACTCGATATGATCGCGTGCAATGATGTCTCACGTAAAGATATTGGTTTTGCTTCAGACGAAAATGCCATGACCGTGTTCTTCGCAGATCAATATCAAATGGAAAAGCGTGATTTAGAGAAAGCGTCAAAACAAGAAATTGCACAGCAATTGGTGGAAGCTATACATGATGCGCTACATCATGAGCCTGAAACGGATGATGAATAATTTCAGTTGATTCCTCAAAATCCCCGCAATGTTCGGGGATTTTTTTATGGCACCTTACGATGTTTTGTTTAAGGCTCGTTATTGAATAAATCACGAGGTGTTCAGTTTCATGTTGAAAATTTGAAGGTTAGGAAACCACTACCAAAATGGTCATTTTCAACAAAAATATGTCAGCAATAGACCAAGGCTGTCAGTGTTTTAAAACAGCAAAAATATAATTTAAGTGATTGATATCAAAATTAAATATAAAATTGAGAAATCTTGATAATTTGGCTTGTACTGTGTGTTTTATTGGCTATTATGAAGCAAACAATGAGAAATGTTTGGATCGCAATCTGTGATCGGCCTGACTTTTTCATCAAGAATAAATGCATCATGGGGGATGCAATATGTTTCGATGGCTCACCATTTTTTTACTGTTGAGTTTGACTGGTTGTAGCTATTTTGTCTCGACAGATGAATTATCTCGGCAGATTGAGCAGCAAATGCAGCACGAGTTTGATCAGAATCCAGATTATCGGCAGTACCATTTACGGATTCAAAATATAAAAGTACTAGAGCGTAAGGGATTAAGCTTTAAGGCTCAGGCGACGTTGCAATACGATGGTCAGCCTTACACTGTTTTGGTTGAGATTTATAAAGATTTGCAAGGCTATGCATGGAAAATAGATGAAGAACAATTTGCCTTCATTGACGAAGCTGAAATTGCAAAATATCAGGCGCAGTTAGATCAAGAGTTGAATCATTTGGTTGAAGGATTGGAACAACCAACCGAGGAAGTTGAACCTGTTACATCGGCGCCTGAGAGTTACGTGGGTTTACGTGAGGAAGAAGATCCATCCGATTATCAATGGACTGGCTATGATGACGAACCTTTTCCCAAAGGGAACATTACGGTCAATAGTCATTGAGCAATGATGTGACTGTTTAGATGATTTAGCTGAGTTGTGACGATGTTGCTAAACACGTAATTTGTGAAGCTTGACAAATAAAAAAGCCCGCAAAGTAGTGGGCTTTTACTTTTAGAAGATTAATCTTCTAAAACGACTTTAGGATGATCACGTAAATAGTCTTCTGTACGTTGCATTGCATCCTTAATATTTTGGATGGCATTTTCCACATCGGCAAAGGTTTTGGCATTGCCACCACTTAAAGCCTGACGCCATTTTCGAGCACCTGGTAGATTTTGGAATAAACCTAAAATATGACGGGTAATGATAGAAAGCGGCGCACCTTCTTCCATACGTTTCGCAATATATGGCAGCATCTGATCGATAATATCGAAACGGTTAGGTAATTCGAGATCCCAAAGCTGACCAATCTCAGCCAATAAGTAGGGGTTGTGATAAGCCTCACGACCAATCATCACGCCATCAACATGTTGTAAATGTTGCTGCGTTTCAGCAAAGGTTTTCACCCCGCCATTAATTTCGATCAATAAATTTGGACGTTCTTGTTTCAGACGATAAACATCTTCATAACGTAAAGGTGGCACATCACGATTTTCTTTTGGCGACAACCCTTGCAGCAGGGCAATACGCGCATGCACGATAAAATTGTCACAGCCAGTCTTTGCCACGGTATCGACAAAATGCAGCATTTCTTCATAAGACTGCATGTCATCAATACCGATGCGGTGTTTCACGGTCACTGGAATATCAACAGCATTTCGCATTTCAGCAATACATTCTGCAACCAAATCAGGCTCTGCCATCAAGCATGCGCCAATTTTATTGTTCTGAACGCGGTCACTCGGACAGCCGACATTGAGGTTTACTTCATCATAGCCCCAGTCCTGTGCCATCTTGGTACAGGTCGCTAAATCTTTAGGATTTGAACCGCCAAGCTGTAACACAATCGGGTGTTCTTCGTTGTTATAGTCCAAATGACGATTGGCACCGCCAAATAAAATCGCACCTGTGGTGACCATCTCGGTGTAGAGAATCACATTAGGGTTAAACAAGCGTGCAAAGAAACGATAGTCACGAGTCGTCCAATCCATCATTGGCGCAACACTGATTCGTGGTTGAAGTTTATTTTCAATGGGTTGGAGATCAGTCATTAAAAAAACACGCCTTAAAAGAACAAGATGGAAGAACGAAATGGAAAATGGTGAAGAAATACCAAAAGCTGTCTGAAATACGATGAAAAAAACCGCATTTCAAGACGCGCGCAATATTAGCATAAATTGTGGTTTGGGGCATGGTCTTGCTAGCGTGACATATTCAAGGTCAGGCTAGAAAGAGTCGGAAGTATGGCTTAAGTAATTTAAATTTTTATGTGATTAATCTATAATTTTATAAAGTTTATTGTATGGTTTCTCAGCAGATTTAACTGCCTACCTATATGTCTTTATTTTCCCAATATCTATTGCAACACCAGTTTTGTATCTCGTTTGAATATCTAACGACGCAAAAACCGCATTGTGTCCCAACGACATTTGCAGGCTTTCCTGTGTGCATGACATTGGCTGACCGAGTACAAAGTGACACGGATATTGCTCCTTTAGAAGCAATGCAAGACTACCCTCAAGGCATTGAAAAAATTCTGCATTATTCGGGGAAAGGCCGAGATATCTCAGATTTTCAGACTTTTCTGAAAGATGCTCAGCAGCACGGTGTAGAGAATTTACTTTTGCTCAGTGGCGATAAACTCAAGCAGCATCAGAATGGGGCAAGTGATCCGAGTTTACGGAGTCGCTATTTAGAGTCGGTCAATCAAGTCATGGCAGCCAAAGACTTTGGTGGGTTTTATTTAGGAGTGGCATTTAATCCTTTTAAATATGCAGAAGCAGAAAAGGATGCGCAGTATTTTAAACTGAATAAAAAAATTCAAGCTGGCGCTGACTATGTGATTACACAGTTGGGCTTTGACATGGATGTGTTGAACAGTTACCAACGCTATATGCAGCAATATTATCCATGTGTGCCTGTATTGGCTTGTGTCATGCCGCTGACATTTGCCCGTGCCCGTTTTATGGCCAAGCAAAAAGTTGCAGGCATCGTGCTTTCAGCAGATGTATTAAATTTTTTGCAACAAGAACAGCAAAGCGACGCCATTCAAGCTGAACAGAATGTCTATGCTCGCTGCGCTTTACAAATATTAATGTGTCAGCATTTGGGCTATGCAGGGGTTCATTTATCGGCCTGTCATAAAGCGGAAGAACAAGAGAAGTTGCAAAAAGCAATTTTGCAATTTGCCACATTAACGTTTGAACAATGTTTAGCAAAATGGAAAATGCTTTGGCGCTCTAGTGTTGAGGTGAACTTCCAACCGACGGGCGCAAATAACCATAAGGCTCCAGTTGAACAGGTTTTGAAATATAAAAGTATGCATGTCATGCATGAGTTATTTTTTAGTTCAAAACTGGCCAAAGGGGCGGGATCTTATATTTTTTCGGCCAAATTATGGCAAAAACCGAAAGCTGATGCGGCCTTGCTGAAAACAGAATTTATTAGTAAACATGGCATCGTGGGTTGTGAAAGTTGTGGACAATGTCGTTTAGGCGAAACCTTATATATTTGTCCTGAAACCTGTCCTAAAGGATTAGCCAATGGACCTTGTGGTGGTTCCAACCTTGACCGATGTGAGTTTGAAGACCGTGAGTGTATACACTCGGTCAAAGCGCGGTTGGCGAAAGCCGTCGGTCAAGAAAAAATGCTGAAGCAAGAGCTCATCCCTACCGTTGCAATTGAAACTCGGCACAGTAGTTCTTGGAAAAACTGGTTCGTTCCACCGACATCGCCACCAACAGAACATTAATTCACTTAAAGCATTATTCAGTCTGAAACATTCATAAAGGTGAATCTTTCAAGCGCTAATCATTCTAAAAATCAGACGAATAGTCGTATAAAAAAATGAAAAAGATGAAAGAAACAATTAAGATCAACAACAGATGAAAATCAAAAATTAAAAATAGAAATGTGAAGAATTTGGGGAATACCACATGATGAAAAAGACCTGCTTAGGAATAGCGCTGGTTTTCACATTGTCAGGTACAACAGGCTGTTCAGTTGTCATGGCAAGCAAGCAGCCAAACAAGAAAAATACTGAAATGATTCAACAAGGGCTATCTCGTAACTTGGTGATTGCTGAATTTGGCGCACCGATCACCTCTGAATATAAAAATGGCAAACGCTATGAAATTTATACCTTTACCCAAGGTTATTCGACTGCCAGTAAAGTCGGACGTGCGTTTTGGCATGGTGCTGCAGATGTGGCGACCGTGGGGTTATGGGAACTTTTAGGAACACCTGCCGAATCCGTTTTTAATGGAAAGAAAATGTCCTATGAATTGATTTTTGATGAAAATGATCTGTTAGAACGTTATACCTATCTCACACAAGATGAAACCAAATAGTTGAATACAGAGATATTTTGATTGCATGCTGGTAAACAATTGCGCTAAGTTCAAATGGTAGAAAAATAAACGAATTATCCATTGGAATTTAGCAGGCATGATGCTACTTGAAGAAATATTCAAAAGTAAAAAGTCGGAACATACCGACCAATTTAATTTACGCATTCATCGAGGTTTAAGTTGGCTGAAAAAGTCGATTGATCTTCAAGATGATCTCGATTTGCAATTTATCAGTTTGTGGGTGTCCTTCAACGCAATATATGCGCAAGACTTACAGATTGTGCAGGACAAGCAAAGCTTAAGACAGTTTTTATATGTGATTTGCCAAAAGGATGCAGAGCATAAAATCTATAATATTTTATGGGAGCGTTTTAGCCAGCCGATACGGTTGTTTTTGGATAATCCCTATGTTTATCAGGGATTTTGGGATTATCAAAATCAAAAAATTAGCCATGACGCATGCAAAGAGGGCCTGGCGCATGAAAAACAGAAAGTACTACGCGCGCTTAAAGAAAAAGATTCCGTTGATATTTTAATGGTGCTGTTCAATCGCATGTATACGCTACGCAATCAAATGGTTCATGGCGGCGCGACCTATAAAAGTTCGGTCAATCGCAAACAACTTCAAGATGGCTGCACCATACTGTCGGCACTCTTACCGGTGTTTATGGTGATTCTTTTGGAAAATGCAGAAACCTTGGATTTAGGCAAACCCTTTTATCCTGTGGTGCAAGTCAGTTAATTTCAAAAAAATAAAGCCACAGTAATGTGGCTTTAGAGTAATGATCCATACAGTTCATTGTGGATATTTTAGTTGCCGTGCAGTATAGAGTTGATCGATCAATACAAAAAATCCAGCAGCAATCACTAAGGCAATCCCTGTCATGCAGGTGGTGGTCCAGCCGCCATGATGCCATGCAAAAACGCCCAAAGCTGAGCCACATGCACCACCGACAAAATAAAAAGTCATATAAATTGAATTGATTCGAGAGCGTGCAATCGGGTTGAGTTGGAAAATAATATTTTGATTACAGCTATGCACCATTGCCAAACCGAGGTTGATTAAACCATAGCCCAAAATATAAAAAGCAAGAGATGATCCACCCAAATATAGCAGTCCCCAACTGAGGGCTAAGATGCTGCAACCGAGCCAAGTTAATTTTCTATTGAAACCCAAATCCGCCCAACGCCCGATCCACTGTGTTGATAGGGCACCAAACACACCAACTAAAGTCACGACACCGACCCAAACATCGGCCAACTGAAAAGGTGGCTCAGTCAGTAACATAGCAATGGTGGAAAACAGCATACTCATCGCGGCAAAGACACAGCCCCCAATCAGAGATCGGAAAATTAATCGTGGCTCATGTTTGAGTAATGCGCCCATGGATTGGAAAACTTGGCTGTAGGGCATCCGTGTGATGCTGACCACAGGCAGACGCTTTTTAAGTAAGACGGCTAATACCAACATCAAGAGAGCACTGAGGATGTAAATCGATTTCCAATGAAACAGATAGGACAATAAGCCAGAGAGACTGGTCGATAACAGAATGCCGACCAATAACCCACTCATTAAAAAGCCAACAACTGCCCCAATTTTTTCAGGTCGAATCGCAACCGTGACCAAAGGGATGAGGACCTGAGCAGCCACTGAAAATAGCCCGGTGATAATGGTTCCTGCCCAAAGCATGTATAGATTGGGTGAAAAAGCACAGAGGGCTAAACCCACAGTCGCTCCAAGCATGAGCAGTGGAATAAATTTGGCTTTATTCACAATATCGCCAATCGGCACAATAAACAGTAGACCCAAAGCGTAAGAGATCTGCGCGAAAGTGACGGTTAGCGCCACTTCTGATTGTGAAATTTGAAAGCTTTGTTGGATGGAAGCCACTAAAGGTTGGCAATAATAATTGGCACCCGCACATAAACCACATGCAGCAGCCATAAGCCACAACAGGGTTTTATCATGGCTAATGTCGATCGAGGCTTTCATAAATTGTCCAGATTTTGGGCGGAAGCGTATGCAAAGAATTTGCTGCCACGCTGTTGTGGTCACTATAAGGAAAATCAAACAGGTCTTAAAGTGTTTCTCTGTGAATAATATCCAAGCTCGCGATTAGGATTTCTTACTGAGACTGATCATCAAGACACCCAGCATATTAAGACCGCAACCGACCCATTGCCATAGGTTTAAATGTTCATTCAACAACGCGACAGCCAGTAAAATCGTTAAAATGGGCCCGATAGAGGCAATCATAGCCGATTGTGCAGCCCCAAGTCGGACGATACTTTGCATCATTAAAATGGTTGGAAGCACGGTAACCAATAGTCCGAGCGCTAAACCATACAGCCAGACTTGACTCGGGAGTTGTTGGAGCAAGGCAATGGGCTGTGGTGTTGCAAATAGAAAATGAATAATCGTCCCAATGCAGGCAATGCTCAGAGCTAGACCGGTAAAGTGTAAAGAACCAAACTTTTGCATGAGGCCTGGCGTGAGTAATAAGTAAATTGCAAATAGCACGGCACTGGCAAAAACCAAACTACATCCGAGCCAAAAGTACTGATCATGTGGTGTGGCATTTTGTTCTTGTAGCATCACTAAAACTGTTCCGCCATAACTTAAAATCAGGGCAAGAATTGTTTTAAAACTTAGTGGCTTTTTGAATAAAACAGCGGAAGCCAGCACGGTTAATGTGGGATATAGGAAAAGTATAATTCGTTCAAGCGAAGCACTGATATACATCAAGCCACGGAAGTCGAGCCAGCTAGAAAAGTAATAGCCGATTAATCCTGAAATGAGTAAGAGCACCCAATCTTTTCGTTGAATCGTTTGATAAGAACGTCGACTCAGCCATGTAATGACCAAGAAAAACGGCAATGCACTCATCATGCGTAAGGCCATGAGGACAGTGGCATCGACAAGAGGAGAAAGTGCATAGGCTTGCTTAATAAAAATCGCTTTGGTACTAAACAAGAAGGCAGCAATCAACGCAAAAATTGCACCGATGAAGTGCGGACTAAGGTTTCTTGACATAAGTTAAGGTGTGCCTCATGACGACTGAACGAATTCGACAGCATTGTTCCGATAAATTTGAACTGTCATTTTGATTATAAAAAATGCATCGTGTGAGTAAAAATGCAAAAAAAGAATAGTACTTATTCCTTTATGCATAAGGGATTGCTAGATCAAACATGAAAAACAGCGGAAGAAATGACCAATTTGGTTTTGAATTTTTTAATCTAAACATGACTCGGTAGGTCAAATATATCAGGCTGAAACATTTAAGGTGAAAATTGCACACAAATGGTGCAATAGTGTTTTTTAGGGATAGAAACTCAGTAGTAATATCATGATGCTAAATATTCAAAAAATTATTTTTTTAACTAAAAAAGTCAATTCTAAGACTTAAGGCGAAGCATCAGGTGGGGAGGGCAAGATCTCAATAAACCCGAAACGTGCGCAAAAATCCATCGGATATTCAAGCTGACCGATTTGACGAGACTGTGGCAGAAAAAAGTCAGTTTTCAATGCAGGTCAGCATGTCAAAACTGTCAAATGAGTCAACGAGCTGATGCAGTCTGCATGAAAGAGTGGCTTTACCTGACTTAAGTCGATTTTTCACGACACGTTCAGGTCATTAGTTGTCGAATGAAAATGTCACAATGATCAACGCACCGAAACAATCTGCACTAAAACTAGCGAAATTATTTATGTTTTTGGTCTTAAGTAATATTAAAAAGTTATAAATAGGATAAAAATGAGTAATAAATCGACAAATAAAACTGAATAAATGAAATATCGCACTATTCTTTTCATGAATCATGAGTTCAAAATATGGGTATTTATTAAATAAATATTGGGTAGTATTTTAAAAAAGTTCAATTAGAATCCAAAAATTGTACAAAAACACATCCTGAGGGGAGACATCGCGGATTGCGATGTTTACTTAAGAAAAATTAGCTTGAGGAACGCTCATGCAGATCGGAATTCCAGCCGAAACTGTTGTCGGTGAAAATCGCGTCGCTGCGACGCCTGAAACAGTAAAGAAGTTGATCAGCGCTGGTCATAGCGTCGTTATTGAACGTGGAGCAGGGGTAAACGCTGCTTACATCGATAGTGCCTATGAACAAGTTGGTGCCAAAATTACGGATGATGCCTATACCGGTAGTCAAATGATTTTGAAAGTTCGTGCGCCTAAAGGTGACGAAATTCAAAAACTCACAGCGGGTACCACCGTTGTGGGGATGTTTGACCCTTACCGCAACACCGAACTTGACCAATTTGCGTCACAAAACGTGTCTGCATTTGCATTGGAACTTTTGCCACGAACCCTATCTCGTGCGCAAAACATGGACGTACTTTCATCTCAAGCCAACCTTTCAGGTTATAAATCTGTGCTTTTGGCTGCGGCAGAATATCAACGTATGTTCCCAATGTTGATGACAGCAGCAGGTACAGTAAAACCTGCACGTGTAGTGATCATGGGCGTAGGTGTTGCAGGATTACAAGCCATTGCAACAGCAAAACGTTTAGGTGCCGTAGTTGAAGCAACTGACTTACGTCCTACAGCACGAGACCAAGTTGAATCTTTGGGTGGTAAATGGTTAGACGTACCAATGTCACCAGAAGAGCAACAAAAAGCAGCTGATGCTGCGAAAAATGGTTATGGCTGGATGCCGGGTGAAGACTACATTCGCGACCAAGCGATTATTGTTGATAAAGCCGTATCGAATGCTGACATCGTGATTACGACTGCATTATTGCCGGGTCGTGACGCACCACGTTTAATCAAAGCAGAAACTGTTGCCAAAATGAAACCAGGCTCAATCATTTTAGATATGGCGGTTGAAACTGGCGGGAACGTTGAAGGTTCTGTCTGCGGCGAAAATGTTGTGACTGCAAATGGCGTGAAAATTCTTGGTATTCCAAATATTCCTTCAACAGTTTCGACTGAAGCGTCGGCACTATACGCACGTAACGTTTTGAATTTCATTGAAACCCTGTTTGATAGCGAAAAGAACTTCGCAATTAACCCTGAAGAAGAAATTCAAAAAGCACTACTTGTCACTCATGGCGGCCAAGTGCTGCTGAAACGTGGTTAAGGAGAATCATCATGGTTGAAACGATTACTATTTTTGTCTTGGCAATCTTTGTTGGTTACTACGTGGTTTGGGGGGTAACACCTGCACTACATACACCATTAATGGCTGTAACCAATGCTTTGTCATCGATCATTATCGTTGGTGCGATGATTCAAACCGTTGGTATCCCAGGTATTGTGGATGCAAGCGTACAGTTCCAAAGCATTAACGTGGTGAGTATTTTAGGTGCGATTGCCGTTTTCCTTGCAAGTATCAACATTTTTGGTGGCTTTGCGGTGACTGCACGTATGCTTGAAATGTTCAAACCTAAGCAAAAGAAAAAAGAGGGTTAATCCATGGAATTCATTAAAGAATATGCGGATTGGTTCTACCTGATTGGTGCCGTTCTTTTTATCTTAACGTTGCGTGGTTTGTCTGGTCCAAAAACTGCGATTCAGGGTAACCGTTACGGTATGATCGCAATGGCGATTGCTGTAATCACCACATTCTTTGTCGCAGATCATCCCGTGATTTGGATGATTGTGGGTGCAATGGTGTTGGGTGCAGTCGTTGGCATTGCACGTGCAAAAACAGTTCCGATGACGCAAATGCCTGAAACTGTGGCACTGATGCACTCATTGGTCGGTTTGGCTGCGGTACTGATTGCGATCGCTGCGATTCTACATAACAACCAATTGACTGCGGCATTCGCGGAAAATGAAGCGGTATTAACAGCAGCGGGTGTAGAACATGCCCACATGAGCAAAGTTCATTTATTTGAATTGTTTGTAGGCTGTTTCGTTGGTGCGATTACATTCACAGCGTCGGTATTTGCTTACGGTAAATTGGCTGCGAAGAAATGGGCAAAAACCATTTCAGGTGGATGGGTAAAACCTGTTCAAGCCTTAGTTTTCCTTGCGATGTTGGCGTGTGGTATCTACTTCTTTACCACAGGCAACATGAATGCTTTCTGGGCAATGACTGTTCTTGCACTTGCATTTGGTTGGGTATGGATTGCACCTGTAGGCGGTGGTGATATGCCAGTGGTGGTATCGCTACTGAACTCATTCTCAGGCTGGGCTGCAGCAGGGATTGGTTTCACGCTTGAAAACAACATGCTGATTGTTGCAGGTTCACTGGTTGGTTCATCGGGTGCAATTCTGTCTTACATCATGTGTAAAGCCATGAACCGTTCAATCATCAACGTTTTGTTTGGTGGTGCAATGGGTGGTACAGCAGTAGCTGCAGCGGATAATGGTGAAAAAGCACAGCGTAATCACCGTTCAGGTTCTGCAGACGATGCTGGCTTCTTGATGTCAAATGCGGACAGCGTGGTGATCGTACCTGGTTATGGTATGGCGCAAGGTCGTGCACAAAATGCCGTGAAAGAATTGTGTGAAATCTTAAAAGAGCAAGGTGTAAAAGTTCGTTTTGCGATTCACCCAGTGGCAGGTCGTATGCCGGGTCACATGAACGTACTTTTAGCTGAAGCTGATGTTGCATATGAAGACATTCTTGAAATGGACGAGATCAACTCAGACTTCCCAGCAACAGATGTAGTACTGGTGATTGGTGCGAATGACGTTGTGAACCCAGCGGCAAAAGACGATCCAAGTTCTCCAATTTACGGCATGCCAATCCTTGAAGCACATAAAGCACGTACCATTATGGTGATCAAACGTTCTATGGCTACAGGCTACGCAGGTCTAGATAATGACTTGTTCTATAACGATAAAACGATGATGATCTTCGGTGATGCGAAGAAAGTTGTGGAAGATATGACAAAAGCCATTAATGGCGGCGGTCATTAATCCATATTGCCAAAGTCTTGCTGTGATAAAGCGGGATTGAGGAAGATTTAAACCACCTTCGGGTGGTTTTTTGTTTTCTTTGTTTTATTTTCTTCGCTTTTGATTAATTGATGTTTCACACTAAAAGTGCATAAATATTTAGCGCATCAGGTGCTTGAATCAAATTGATGCGTGTTTTGAAACAAAGGTGCAGATTGATGCGCTGTTTTGTTTCATTAAATTCAATCTCAGTGATTCAAAATATTGTCGCGAACTTATTTTGTGACGCAATGCATTGAAAAATAATTAATTGTCTGAAATTTGGTATTCTTTTTGCACAGCATGGTTATTCTTGGGGGAATAATCATGAAAAAAACATACTTGATGGCACCATTTCTGAGTGTCCTGACATCGACTGCATGGGCAGTTGACCCGCAAATTGCCAGTAATATTCAAGACATTCGTATTTCGCTCGACAGTATTTGGGTGGTACTGGGCGGCATCTTGGTGTTCTTTATGCAAGCTGGATTTGCCATGATCGAAAGTGGTTCAGTTCGCAGTAAAAATACCGTGAACGTACTCATGAAAAACTACATGGATGCCTGCTTGGGTGGTCTGGTGTTTTGGTTGGTGGGTTTTGGTCTGATGTTTGGGGTAAATACGACGGGCTGGTTTGGCTTAAGTCATTTTGCACCCGATCAACTGGATGATTGGCACTGGAACCTCCTATTTTTCCAAATGATGTTTGCTGCAACGGCAACCACTATTGCCAGTGGTGCAATGGCAGAGCGGATTCATTTTGTCGCTTATGTGGTGAGTGCGGCCGTTGTATCCGGTTTGATTTATCCTGTCTTTGGTAGTTGGGCATGGGGCAGTTTATTTGGCGGAGACGGTTGGTTAACAGCACTCGGGTTTATCGATTTTGCAGGTTCGACCGTGGTGCATTCGATGGGTGGCTGGGTGGCCTTAGCGGGCATTATCGTATTGGGTCCACGTTTGGGACGATTTGGACGCAATGGGCAAAGCCATTATTTACCGGGGCATAACTTACCATTAGTGGCATTAGGTGGTTTTATTTTATGGTTAGCATGGTTTGGTTTTAATGCAGGCTCGACCATTAATGCCAATGTCAGCGTAGGACGTATTGCTTTAAATACGCACCTTGCAGCGTGTACTGCAGCGGTTGCATATATGTTGCTCTGTCTCATCCGATCTAAAGCCATTTTGATCCGCAGCACGATCAATGCCTCACTGGGTGGTTTAGTTGCCATTACGGCAGGCTGTGCAACGATGTCTCCACTGTATGCGGTCATCACCGGTTTATGTGCAGGTGTTATGGTGACCTTCCTACCAATGCTCATGGAAAAAATGAAACTGGATGATGTGGTGGATGCGGTGACGGTACATGGTTTCTGTGGCGCATGGGGAACATTGGCGGCAGGGATCTTCCTTGAAAATAATATGTTTAATGGCGATGTCATCGCGATACAAGGGCTTGGGGTGATTGCAGCCTTTTTATGGGGCTTTGGCGTTGCGTTCATTGTATTTAAGGTCTTGGACAAATTGTTGGGTGGCTTACGGGTGAGTAAGCAACATGAACAACGTGGTTTGGATTATACCGAACATGCTGAATTGTCTTATCCCGAGTTTCAAAAAGATGTGACTTTTGAAACGGATGATATGACCAAGCGTCATTAACAGGAGTAAAGCAATGAGCACCGAACTGTTAAATTTGGCACAACGCCGCGAAGCTTTAGAAAAAGGCTTACAACAATTTATTCATGGGACTTTACTCGACAGTGCGCTACGGCACTGGGAACAGCAGTACAGCATGAAACCGTCATTTGTATTGAATCGCTTCTTAAATGATATCTGTACTACAGAAGAGCTACGCTTTTATCGTAAAGATATGCTGAAGCAAGTTTTGTATGAGTTATCTACCTTAGAAAAGCAGGAACTGTTAAGGGTTGAAAAACCGCAGGAGCAGGAGCAAGAAGACGAGCTCATTGCAGAGACCATTAGCGAAGCTTTTTTAGGCTTTATCGAGTCAGTCATGCTGACGGTGAAATCTACAGATCAGGCTGATTTCACCCAAGATGTGATTGAGCAATTAGAAGAAATCGGGCTGGCAATTGCGGCAAATGCACAAATAAATACGGCGAATTTTGTCGAGTTTTTGCCCTTGACCAGTTATGCCAAAGTTTTAACGAGCATTTATGAAGTGTATTGTGACTTTTATGGTCCGATGCGTGCGGACCAAGTTTATGCTCAAACCAAGCTGAAAATTAAAGCCAATTATCCTGAGGTAGATTTACATCAACTGCTTTAGTGTAGGGGGTAAAACACCATGAAGCTGATTGTCCGTGTATGAAATCAAGGGATAAAAAAAGCGACCTAATTAGGTCGCTTTTTTCTGGAAGCTTAAGCTACAGTTTCTGGAGCTGTACGCCATAAGCTTTCTAAATCATAGAATTTACGTGCTGTTGGTAACATCACATGTACCACTACAAAACCGAGATCAATCAGGATCCATTCTGCATCACGTTCGCCTTCAACGCCAATCGGGCGGAATCCAGCTTTACGTGCTTCTTCTGCCACGTTGTCTGCAAGAGACTTAATGTGACGAGTTGAAGTACCGCTCGCAATAACAATCGCATCTGCGACATTGCTGATTGCTTTGATATCAAGTTCAACAATATCTTTGGCTTTTACATCTTCAAGTGCTTCACGTACAACAGCTAAACAAGCTTGTACATCTTTGATATTTGCGAGATCGTGAGAATTAGAAGCGCTGGGCGATGGTTCTAAATTCATAGAGGGTATGATTTCCTGACAATTTTACATGTTCTAATATAGCGGTTTTGTTGATGAATTTCAAATCAACACGTCATTGACCATTGGCTAAATGAGGGAAGTATTTGTCTTTCCACGCAAAAGAATGTGATGAGTTGCTTCGTGGTCGGTATTCAGCCGCGATGTAACCTGTATATTGGCTTTGATCTAACCATTTAAAAATCTCTGCAAATGGAATCTGCGCTGAGTCAGGTTCATGTCGCCCCGGACAGTCAGCAAACTGTATGTGACCGATATCCTGAATATTTTCTGCCAAAGTACTGAGGATATCTTCACCCATCATCGCCATGTGGTAGCAGTCATATTGCATCTTCAAAGTAGAGTGTTGTACAGCTTCAAGCATTTCCTGAGCTTGGGCAATATTTTGCACCAAAAAGCGCGGCATATCAGTGCCATTAATCATTTCAAATACCGGTTGAATATGATGTTCAGACAACATGTGGCACGCCAGTTTGAGGTTGCTCGACAGGGTATTTAAACATGGGAGCAAGTCGGCATCTTGTGGCTGTTTTCCGGCTAAAATATTGACACTCGGTACATTTAACGCAGTGGCATAGCGAATGCATTGTTCTAAAGCCTGATGAAATTGATTTTCACGCCCCGGAACTCCCGCAAGACCATCACCGCCTTGCATCAAATCACCCGCAGGGACATTGATTAAACACAGGCTTAAATCATTGATGGTGAGTTGGGTTTGGATCTGCTCAATACTCAGCTCATACGGAAACTGAATTTCTACATGCTTAAAACCGTGTTCACGAGCCAAAGCAAAACGCTCTAACAACGGCACTTCGGTAAAAATCATGGATAAATTAACCGCGAGCTGTGTCATGTATATCGTCCTTGAAGCAATTCACTTCTAAAGTGGGAGTTGTTAGTTTTGTTCGACATGTTGAATGATGGTGGCTAAATCTTTTTCTGCAAAACCATTGTCCTGATGGGCTTTGAGTTGCGATAAAGCAAGGCTGGCAACAGGGATGCTTAATTCAAACTGGGCAGCCAGTTGAACTGCATTATTCAGGTCTTTAGATAAAGTTTGAACTTTCCATTGCACGGGTTCGAACTGATGCGTTGCCATACGTGGGGTTAAAATCTGAAAAGGTTTTGAGTCTGCAAATCCACCGGCAAGCGCTGGCGCTAATAAAGAGGTGTCTACACCTGACTTCTCGGCCAATGCGACAGCTTCTGCGATTAACGTGCTATTGGCAGCGACGATCAGCTGATTACAAATTTTGGTGGCTTGACCTGTACCTGAGTCGCCCATGCGAGTAACACGTTGAGATAAAACATTGTAGATCAGACTCAAATCTTGAATCGTTTGAGCATCACCACCGGCAAAGATGACCAAAGTGCCTTGTTCAGCACCTGCTGTGCCCCCCGAAACAGGAGAGTCAATCCAAGTGACTTGTTTCAACTTTGCAGCATGAGCCAATTGATGGGTTTGATTCACAGAAAGACTCGAGAAGTCGACAATAATTTGTCCTGCCGCTAAATGATTTTCGATGCTTGCATACACCGCGGCAACAGCAGCATCGTCTGCGAGACAAGATAAAACCACAGGATAATGGGTAATATTCTCCAATTGAAGCGCTGTCGCGCCAATCGCAATTAACTCATCACACGCAGCGGCAGTTCTGTTCCATACCGCAACTTCAAATCCTGCCTGAATGAGGCGCGTGGCCATGCGGCTACCCATCAGCCCCATACCTAAAAATGCAATTTTTGTATTACGATC
Organism: Acinetobacter sp. YH12045; assembly: GCF_013419925.1. Taxonomy (NCBI): domain Bacteria; kingdom Pseudomonadati; phylum Pseudomonadota; class Gammaproteobacteria; order Moraxellales; family Moraxellaceae; genus Acinetobacter; species Acinetobacter sp. YH12045. Next base: position 31,131 of record NZ_VOZE01000016.1, read on the forward strand.
AAACGCCATGTGCTGTACTCAATCTATCCTGTGTGACTATTTTACTTATATTGGCGTGGTAAAAACTGAACCTCTGGGTTCTTGTCTTTTTTACGTGCCAATTGGCTGTTTTTGCCGAGCAGTAATTTAAATTGCCAGATTTTTTCTAAGCGTAAAGAACGTTTTGGACTATGTTCCATGGCATCTAGTACTTGTTTTGCCGCTGCCAAGGCATCTGGTGAACGTTGTGATAATTCTTCGGCTAACTGCTGCGCTTGAAGCAAAGGCTGTTCATTTAAATGTGTCACCAATCCAATTTCCTTGGCATATTCTGCGTCAAAAATACGTGCTGTTAAGGTTAATTCTTTGGCTAAATCCAGTCCTATCACACCTTTGAGTGAGCGAGTTAAGCCCATATCAGGAACTAAGCCCCAACGACTTTCCATAATCGACATTTGCGTTTTCGGGTGGGCAATACGGATATCGGCAGCCAAGGCAAGTTGCATGCCTGCACCAAAGCAAAAGCCTTCAAGTGCAGCAATCACCGGCACAGGAAGCTGTTGCCAAATCAGGAAGGCTTTTTGAAATAAACTTTGACCGGGTTTTAATAGTTCCCATGCGGCGTAGGCACGATTTTTCGGATCATTTAGGTCAGCCAAATCAATGCCAGCACTAAATACATTGGCTTCACCCGTTAAAATGACACAGCGTAAGCTACGATCTTTTTTTAATTTTTCAGCGGTGCTGACCAATTCTTTGAGCAATGCAAAGCTCATTGCATTACGTTTTTCTGGACGGTTTAAGTAAACCGTTGCAATGCCATTATTTTTTTCTACACGTAATAAAGCCATGGTAATTACTCTTGTTGTTTCTGCGCCCGAGCATAGCATGCACCCTGACAGGATACATGACAGTGCAGTCACAACAGAAGCTAGACGGCACTGACTTTAGTCGGACTGCGCTTAATTATTTTGTTTGGCTAAGATTTGTTGAGCTGCGTGTTCAACTTGCGCCATGACATTTTTTAACTCATCAAAACGGTTCAGGGTTTCTTGGACAAAAGCGTCATCTGCTTTACGGCGTTCCTTACGTAAAGTCGAAACAAATTGCTCAAATTGACCTGAAACCTCTTGGAGGGTTGGAGCGCCCACATAGCGGGTTGCGCCATAAAGCCGATGTAGTACATGCTCTAATTGTGGAAAATCTTCATCTTCGATGAGCTGTGCCATTTCATGGATTTCTTGCTCAAAGCTATCGACGAGCATTTTCAGTAAATCGACTGCAAGATCTTCTTTATTCGCGGCCAACTGCAAGCTTTGCTGCCAATCTAAAATACTTGGCTCTAGGGCTTCAATCACCGAACTGCGCTCTAAAACCGGCACTTTCTTAAAGTTATCGGTAGTCCACTGGGTCAAGATTTGAATAATTTGATCCATTTGAATGGGCTTGGTGACATAGTCATCCATACCACTTTGCAGAAGCTTTTGTTTTTCATCAGAGAGCGCATGTGCCGTCAAAGCGATAATCGGAAGGCGCTTATGATTTTCAAAAGTCGACTCAAGTGAACGAATGGCACGCGTGGTATCGACACCTGACATCACTGGCATTTGAATATCCATAAAGATGAGGTCAAAAGCTGTCAAACCTTGCTCTTGGCGAGCTTGAATGATTTCAATGGCTTCTTGTCCACTCAAAGCCTTGGTGGTTTTCACATTCAACTCAGAGAGCAGGGCCTCAAGCACAATCAGGTTTGGTAAATGGTCGTCGACTGCCAAAATATGCAGACCTTGACCATTAAATTCTTCATGTTGCTCCTGATCAAACCACGGCTCATTACTCAACAACTGAATCAGCGCTGTACGGCTGAGCGGTTGATGCAATGGACGTGCACGGTACTCGTTCAACATGTTTGGATCGAGCATCATTTGGTAGCCATAAACTGCTAAGTTACCGCTATAACGATGACGAATTTCTTTCAGTAAGGCTTCGGAGTCACCACTGTGATCGACGATCAACCAGGTATTTTCATTGGTTTTTAGCTGATTGAGTCGACTAAATAAATCAAGGATCGACTGCGTTTCAATATGTTCAACATCATAATTTTCTAAGTAATGACGCAGGACATTGGCGGTTGCTGGATGTGCTAAGTAGGAAACGACTTGTAGATTGCTAAATTGTGGATGCACAATTTCAATTTCTTCATCGACCACAAAGCGCGCAGTAAACCAGAAGGTTGAACCTTTTTCCGTTGGGGCACGTTCTTGGTTATCTTCAAAACCAATTTGTCCATGCATCAGGCTGACCAATTGTTTGGAGATGGCAAGACCTAAACCTGTACCACCAAATTGACGGGTAACAGATGCATCACCTTGCGAGAAGGATTCAAACAGTTTCTTACGGTCGGTACCGCTTAGGCCGATACCACTGTCTTGCACACTAAAGTGCAGCAGACATTGACCGATGTCATCATGCTCCATACGGACACGGACAATAATTTCACCATCTGGAGTGAATTTAATTGCATTTGAAATTAAGTTGGTCAAAATTTGCTTGAAGCGTAGGACATCACCAACCACAAATTTCGGCACATTGTCCGCATAGTAGAAGGTCATATCGATGTGTTTTTGTGCTGCCAATGGCGACAACATATCCATCACATCAAAGACGGCTTCTTCTAAGTCGAATTGCGCAGTTTCGAGTTCTAGTTTGCCTGCATCGATTTTCGAGAAATCAAGCACGTCATTAATTAAAGCCAATAAATGCGCAGAAGATTTACGAATCGTTTGTAGATATAAATTTTGTTCATTACTGAGGTTGCCTTGGCGCAGTAAAAGATGAATAAAGCCATCAATACTGTTCAGCGGTGTGCGCAGTTCATGGGAAATATTGGCCAAAAACACTGATTTTGATTGGTTGGCTTGAATTGCTTGGTCACGTGCTTGACGGTAGGTAATATTTTGTACTTCTAAAGTATCAAGCGTGCGTCTTAAGTCATCTTCCGTTTGTTCGGTATGTTCACGTAGCTCTAAGAAACTGAAATGTAAGCGTTTAACCACATTGGCTATATCACGCTGTAATAACCGGAGTTCTCCAGTACTGTTAATGATCATGTGCTGATCTAGAGTGTCGGCATTTAAACGTTGTAACTGCATGCGAATTTCGTACATTGGTGCGATCCAACGACGTGAATAAAAATTCAAACACAGCAAAAGTAATAAGAGTGTCAATAAACCTGTTGCAATCAACACAATTAACACGCGATAGCGGGCAATTTGCAGCGGTTGATTGTCCAGTTCAATGCTTAACCATGCTGGGGTCTGAGTTGAATCTGAAATTTTCAGGGCATAAATATGGTTACCCTGATGTGCAATCGGTCCAATAAAAGATGCTTTACTGTCAAAAGCAGGCCAAATATCTTGATCTTGAAAGCCGATGCTCAGGCGGTTGTTGCCTTTAAGATCTAAAATCGCGGCACGAATCAAATGTTTTTCGTTCAACATGCTTTGCATGGCATTACGAGCTTGATCAAACTGCCAAGGGTAATGATTCAGCAAATCAATCGCAGATTCTGACGTGGGTTGATAGCGTGTCAGAATCGCGACAGCCATTTGTTTTTGTTGTGCTTTGGCTGCATTGGAGGTTTCTGTTATTACCAACATCGCACCGACACAAGCCAAAATGGTGATCGGCACGAAAATAAGTGCAATCAACTGACCATAGGCATGATTTAAGTGTAGGCGTTTAAAAAGCTTTTTGTTGATATTTGACATGGTTTAAGCAGTTTATTCCTTATGCCCCGAATATTAGCATGGATTATTTAAAACTGATTGTGCTTTAATCACTTTCGCGAAAAAGCGAGGCAAATGGGTGCAGGCAAAGGCATTTTTTCATACAATAGGCGCACCTCGATATAGGTGTGAATAATGAGTAATACAACCCCTGATTTTCAAGCAGACGATTTTTTATTAGACCATTACGTCGGCAACACGCCGTTAGTGCGTTTACAGCGTCTGGCAAGTCATACTCAAGCAACAGTATTAGCCAAGTTAGAAGGCAATAACCCAGCGGGTTCGGTCAAAGATCGCCCTGCATATAACATGATTATGCAAGCGGAAAAGCGTGGTCAGATTAAACCGGGTGATACGTTGATTGAAGCGACGAGCGGAAACACAGGGATTGCTTTAGCTATGGTTGCAGCAATGCGTGGCTATAAAATGACCTTGATCATGCCTGCAAGTTCTAGCCAAGAGCGTAAAGATGCCATGCGTGCCTACGGTGCTGAACTGATCGAATCTGAAAACATGGAAGAAGCACGTGATCTTGCCCTTCAAATGGAAAAAGACGGCAAAGGTTTAGTCCTAAACCAGTTTGGTAACCCGGACAATGTGGAAGCACATTACCTCACTACGGGGCCTGAGATTTGGAAACAAACAGGCGGTAAAATTACACATTTCGTCAGCTCAATGGGAACCACCGGGACCATTATGGGGATTTCGAAATATTTAAAAGAACAAAATCCGGATATTCAAATTGTTGGTTTACAACCGTCTGAAGGCTCAAACATTGCTGGTATTCGCCGTTGGCCACAAGAATATCTTCCTACGATTTTTGATCCTTCACGCGTTGACCGTATTATGGATATTCCGCAAATTGAAGCGGAAAAAACAGCTCGTCGTTTAGCACGTACAGAAGGTATAAGTGCGGGCACCTCATCGGGTGGTGCGGTATGGGCTTCAGTTAAATTGGCTGAAGAAAATCCGGATGCCGTGATTGTTTGCATCGTGTGTGACCGTGGTGACCGTTACTTGTCGACTGGTCTATTCTCTGTTGTTGATCCTGAATAATTACAGTAGCCGATCGGCACTGGTGAGTACTTATGCGTTTACCTGTTTTAATTTTTGATATCGAAACACTGACAGATTTGAAGTCAGGTGCGCATTTGTATGGACTGGATCTGCCTGAGGTGGATTTAGATGCAGCGCTGACTAAACTGCGTCGCCAAGAGGCGGGCACGGATTTTCAGCGTTTGGCCTTGCATGAAATTGTCTGTATCTCTGGCCTATGGATTGATGAAAAGGGCATGAAGTTGTTTTCATTTAGCCGTGAAGACAATAGCGAAGCTGAAATTTTAAAAAAATTCGTTTCTATTTTTGAAAAGCGTCATCCGACCTTGGTCAGTTGGAACGGTTCGCAGTTTGATTTGCCTGTGATTTTGTTCCGTGCCATGTATCACGGACTATCTGCACCAAGTTTGTTCGATCAGGGCGAGATTGATACGCAAAAGCGCTATAATAACTACCAGAATCGTTATCATCATCGTCATGTAGATTTGATGGATGTCATGGCCATGTTCCATGGTCGTCATTTTCAAAAGCTCGACGATGCAGCACATTTACTTGGTTTCCCCGGTAAACGTGGTGATGGTGGCTACCATGTGCCTGAATATGTACGTGAACAACAGTGGATGGAACTGACCAGCTACTGTGAAGGTGATGTGCTCAATACATGGTTGATTTATTTACGCTGGCTGTTGCTGAAAGGACAGTTATTGTTAAATGATCATCAGCACTTGATTCAAAGTACGATTCAATATTTACAAACTCAGCCGCAACACGCTGACTTTTTATTGGTATGGCAGCAAACCTCGCAACGTACCGAATTCACCCAATCTGATTTCCCATCTTCCACACATTAGGTACGCATGAAACACAAAGCCAAACCCCAAAAAGCCCAACAACCCATTTATACATTTCAGGTTGAATCGCTTTCACATGAGGGGCGAGGCATAGCGCACTTTGGGACGCATCCAGATCATCCTGCGGAAAAACACGGTAAGAAAGTATTTATTCGTTGTGCATTGCCAGGTGAAACGGTGCGTGCGCGTATTACTAATGTCGTTAAGCGTCTCGAAGAAGCAGATAGTCTGGAATTGCTGAGTGAAGAGTCTGCTCTACGGGTTAAACCGGCCTGCCCACATTATGGGGTCTGTGGTGGGTGTAGCATGCAGCATATTCATCCCGACGAGCAAATTCGTTTAAAACAAGATGTTTTACAATCACATTTGCAACATTTTGCTGGGATACAACCTGATCAATGGTTAGCTCCTTTACGTTCATTGCGTGAAGATTACCGTCGCAAAGCACGTATCGGTGTGCGTTACCTACCTGCAAAAGATAAGCTCGTGGTTGGCTTTCGTGAGAGCCAGTCAAATAAACTGACTTCGATTGACCGTTGTATGGTGTTGGATCGTGAGTTTGGCTCAATCACCACACTCAAACAATTGTTACAAAGTCTGCAAGGTAAAGCAGATATTGGGCATATTGAACTGGCCATGGGAGATCAAGAAATTGCCCTCCTGATTCGTCATACGGCGGAACTTTGCGCGGAAGATGTCAACCAATTAGTAAAATTTGCGTTACATAAAGAGTGGCAACTGTACTTACAACCTGAAGGGCCAGACAGCTTACATCGCGTGGATTATCCCGATGCACCGATGCGTCTGCACTATGGTCTAAGTGACTTTGGTGTGGAATTTGGCTTTAATCCTCAGGACTTCACACAAGTGAATTCCACGATTAATCCGCAAATGGTGAAACTGGCATGTGAATTGCTTCAGTTACAACAAGGTGAGCGAGTTCTAGATCTGTTTTGTGGTTTAGGAAACTTTTCTTTACCACTTGCTCAATGTGTGGGTTCAACGGGTCAAGTCGTTGCAGTTGAAGGGAGTGAAGAAATGGTTCAGCGTGGTGCAGAAAATGCACAAAACAATGGCCTTTCGCAACTGAAATTTTATTCACAAGATTTAACAAAAGATTTTTCGCATCATTCTTGGGCAAAACAAGGATTTGATGCATTATTGATAGACCCACCACGTTCTGGTGCAGAAGAAATAATGCGTTATTTGCCCAAATTTGGTGCAAAAAGAATCGTTTATGTGTCATGTAATCCTGCAACACTAGCACGCGATGCTGGAATGCTGGTACAACAAGGCTACCGTTTGAAAAAAGCGGGTGTCATGGACATGTTTACCCATACAGGGCATGTCGAATCGATTGCTTTGTTCGAAAAAGAAAATCAGATAAACGATTAAAAGTTATGAAGCGTAGAAAACTAGGAGTATGGTATGGTCACAGTACGTGAACAATTACCTGGACGTCTCAATGAGCTGTCTCAGGAAACGACTGTAGAACATGCCGAGCAAGCACAGCATGATTTAGCTGAATGGCTAGAGCGTGTGAGTGGCATGTTTGACGGGGCTCCTCTAAAGCAACTCGAAGAAGTTGCCCATCTGACCTTACAGAATGAACTTGAAACAACGGTCAACCATCGCTCAAATACCTTCTATACGGGTATTGAAATGGCGGATATTCTTGCCCATCTGTATGCGGATGAAGATACGTTATCAGCAGCCATGCTGTATCGAAGTGTTCGTGAAGGCGTAACCAGTTTAGAAGAAGTCCAAAGCAAATTTGGCGATCAAGTGCATGCTTTGGTCAAAGGCACGCTTGCCATGGGTAAGTTGTCTGACCTGATTGAGCAAAATAAACGTCTAGAAGATCATTTTAATAATAACCAACGTGAACATTTGACCGGCATTTATAAAATGCTGATTTCGGTGACCGAAGATGTTCGTGTTGTATTAATCAAACTTTCTGAACGTACCTATGCATTACGTGAGTTGGCGCACTCAACCAAAGAGCGACAAGAGCGTGTCGCACGAGAAATTTTAACCATTTACTCGCCGCTCGCGCACCGTTTAGGAATTGCACAGCTTAAGTGGGAGCTTGAAGATCTTGCTTTCCGTTATCTAGCACCTGAACGCTATAAAGAAATTGCCTCTTTACTGAATGAAAAACGTTTAGAGCGTGAGCAATATATTCAGTTCGTGACAGAAAAGTTGCGTAAAGAACTATTAGATCATGGCATTGAGGCCGAGATTAATGGTCGGGTGAAACACATTTATTCGATTTATCGAAAAATGAAGAGTAAGAACCTGAGCTTTGATCAGCTTTATGACATTCGAGCGGTTCGTGTTTTGGTGGATAATGTGCCTGAGTGTTATCACACACTGGGGATTGTTCATCAGATTTGGCGTCATATTCCGCATCAGTTCGATGATTATATTACCAACCCGAAAGCCAATGGTTATCGCTCACTGCATACGGCCGTGATTGCAGAGAACAAATCTTTAGAAGTGCAAATTCGTACGCACAATATGCACGAAGAAGCTGAACTCGGGGTGTGTTCACACTTTAACTATAAAGAAGGTTCTAAAACCACAGATTATTCATTTAATCATCGCTTACATTCTTTACGTGCAGTGCTTGAACATTATCAAGAACGAAATGATGCTAGCGCCCATAAAGAAGATGAGGCTTCTGAAAACTTCGAACAAATCCAAGAGTTTGAAGATTTTGAGAAAATCTATGTGTTCAGTCGTGATGGTGATATCAAAGAATTACCACGCGGTTCGACCGTGCTTGACTTTGCCTATCATGTGCATACTGAAGTGGGCAACAAGTGCTATGCAGCACGGGTGAACCAACGTTATGTACCTTTAACCTATACCCTAAAAACTGGGGAACAGGTCGAGATTTTAACCAAGAAAGATCGTGAGCCTAACCGAGATTGGTTGGTAAACTCGCTGGGTTATATCAAGACGGCTCGTGCACGTGATAAGTTGCGTCATTGGTTCCGTCAGCAAGACCGTAGTAAAAACTTGGAAGTGGGACGTGAGATTCTGAATAAAGAATTGTCACGTTTGGCGATTCACCCGAAAAGTATCGATTTGAATGATTACTGCAATCATTTTAATGTGAAATTGGGTGAAGATATATTGATTGGCTTGGTGAGTGGTGACATTAGCTTGCATGCTTTAATCAATCAGGTTAACCGTCATATGCACCTCGATCAGGATGAGCCTGAACTGGTGTTAAAACCAACCTTGAACCCACGTGCAAGTCATACGCTTTCGGCGCATGGTATTTTGATTGATGGTTTGGACAATGTAGAACTACACATTGCTCAGTGTTGTCAGCCTGTGCATGGTGAATCGATTGCTGGTTATATCACCCTGAATCGTGGCGTAAGTATCCATAAGGTCGCATGTCCGGATTATATCCGTATGATTGGGCAAGAGCCTGAACGTGCGGTTGAAGCGGATTGGGAAATGCAGCCAACTCGTGGTCAAAGTGTGCAAATCGTGGTGGAAGCTTATGACCGTCGTGGTTTGCTTAAAGATCTGACACAAGTGATTTTCTCAGACCAAATCAATATTCGTCAGGTGAATACGATTTCCGAGAGTGATGGCATTGCCAATATGAAGCTGTTGATTGAAGTGAAAGGCTTGGCGCAGTTGTCGAAACTGTTGGCACGTCTAGAACAGCAACCGGGCATTATTAGCGCACGTCGATTGGTACAAGGTAGCTAAAAATAAAGCTGTATAAAAAAACCCGCTGCATGCGGGTTTTTTTATTATATTGGGGGAGAGAAATTATAAAATTGAGTGCTTATGCTGCCTTCAGAGCTTTTTGAAAAGCGTCGACAGAATTTAACACGAGCTATCGATCATTGGGTGTCAATTGGCCCTTTTAAAAATGGTAAAGCCGTATGTGAACATTTTGGCTTATCTGTTCCTTTAATTTCCCAATTATTAAATAGTCATCGGCAGATTGGAGAGAAATTTGCACGTGAGTTAGAGACACAATTGGAACTCATAAAGGGAAGTTTGGATCATGAAGTTCAATTTATAGGACAAGCCAAGTGCACTGAGGAGCAAGCAAGCTTGGTCCTTTTTGAAATGCAGGTGGTTGAGACACAGGCATTTTCTTTAAAACCGATTTCAAATGATTCATCTCAATATTCAGCATTATTTAAAAACACTCAAGACCTGTATTTGATTCGCATCACAGCATCGTATTATGCCCCTGTATTACAAGAGGGTTGGCTTGTGGTCTGTGATGAACGGCGAGGGGTAGAGAGATCGGATCTAGCCTGTGTATATTTGCGAAATGGCTTAAATTTAATTTTAAACGTGATACAGCAAACAGATGATACATGGCAATTTGCAAGTCTAGATCAAAAACGACAGGTAGAATTCCTGCAATCCGATATTAAAAAGTTACATCCTATTATTGCGATTTTGCCTAGCTCATTTATTTAAGGTAGTCGCATAAAAAAACCCATCCGAAGATGGGTTTTGATCTGAACTATAAGTTGAAAAGCTTAAGGAATCTCTTCTTCTTCAAATTCAGGCTTCACTTGTACAATGAAGTCTTGACGGTTCAGGCCACGCCATAACGCGAAGGCTGTACCAATGTAGATTGATGAATATGTACCCACAAATACACCAACAAACATTGCAACAGAGAACCATTTCAGACCATCACCGCCCAGTACCATCATCGCTACAACAACCAGTAATAGTGTCATTGAGGTATGAATGGTACGGCGAAGTGTTTCAGTTAATGCACTGTTCACAACTTCGAGAGGCTCAGCACCACGAATCTTACGGAAGTTTTCACGAATACGGTCAGATACAACGATGTTATCGTTGAGCGAGAAACCGATAATCGCGAGTAGCGCAGCCAAAACTGTTAAGTCAAACGGCCACTGCATCATGGCAAAGATACCAATGGTCACCACGATATCGTGGAATAAAGACAGTACAGCACCTATCGCAAGTTTGAATTCAAAGCGAATAGTGACATAAACCAGCATGAGCAGTAGGGCAAGACCTACAGCGCCAGCAGAACGCACGTAGAGTTCATTACCGACTTGACCGCCAACCACATCAACTTTATGTACTTCTGCTTTATTGCCCGGCAATTGAGCAGCAGTCGTAATGGCTTTGGTTAGGTCTTCAGCTTCAATGTCTTTTTGAACTGGCATACGAACCATCAGGTCGCGGTCAGATCCTAAGGTTTGTACCACAGGGTCTTTAAAACCAGCTTTTGTCAGCGCTGAGCTCACATCGGTAGATTTTACTGGTTGACTATAGTTCAACTCTGCTGCCACACCGCCAGTAAAGTCCAAACCGAGGTTTAGACCTTTGGTGCAAATAAAAAAGATACTTGCGAGCGTTAAAATAATCGATATCAAGGCTGCCGGTTTGGCAATCTTCATAAACGGAATAAGGCGTTCGTTGTCAGGACGGCCGTATTGTTTCGGTTGAGTATTTTCAGTCATCTTCGATCTCCTAAATGCTCAACTTCTTCAGGTTACGTTTTTTACCATAAATGATTTGTACGATTGCACGTGTCACAGTAATTGCTGTGAACATTGAGCAGACAATACCAATCATTAGGGTAACCGCGAAGCCTTTAATTGGGCCTGTACCAATTGCGAACAGAATGAAAGCAACCAAGAATGTGGTTAAGTTGGAGTCAAAGATGGTGTTATACGCACGATCATAACCCGCAACAATCGCCTGTTTCGGCGAGGCACCCCATTTAATTTCCTCTCGTATCCGCTCACAGATCAGTACGTTGGCATCGACCGCCATACCAATGGTAATTACGATACCTGCAATACCCGGAAGGGTGAGGGACGCGCCAATCCAAGACATGATGGTTAAAATCATGGCAAGGTTAACCACGAGTGCAAAGTTGGCAATCAAGCCGAACACACGGAAGAAGACCACCATCCAAATCGCAACCAATAAGAAACCGATTTGAGTTGATAATACGCCTTTGTCGATGTTTTCTTGACCGAGACTCGGACCAATCACACGTTCTTCAACGAAGTACATTGGCGCTGCTAATGCACCTGCACGTAACATCAATGCAAGTTCAGACGCTTCTTGAGGTGAATCTAGACCAGTAATACGGAACTGGGAACCCAATACGGCTTGAATCGTTGCCGCATTGATGACCACAGATTCGGTATAAGGTGTACGAACTTCAGTTTGTGTACCTGTTGCAGGATCAGCAACATAACTAATTTTTTGTTTGTTCTCGATGAACAGAACAGCCATTCGTTTGCCTACAGCATTACGAGTGGCTTCAGACATCAACTTACCGCCCGCAGTATCCAAAGTAATATTTACTTCAGCACCACCTGTATCTTGGCTAAAGCCTGATGACGCATTTTGTACACGTTCACCTGTTAAGATACGGTTACGGTTAAGCAATAATTGACGACCGCTGTCCAAAGATTCATAAGCAAATGCTTCTGTACCTGGCGGTAATGAGCCTTTTGCTTGACCTGTGTAAGGATCGATATATTGATCGTTTAAATCAGAAACTAAGCGGAACTCAAGGTTTGCAGTACGACCAAGTACACGTTTTGCTTCAGCAGTATCTTGTACACCTGGTAATTCAACCACAATACGGTTGCTACCTTGGGTTTGTACTAATGCTTCCGCTACACCTAACTCGTTAATACGGTTACGTAAAGTTGTTAAGTTTTGGTTGACAGCATAAGACTGAATTTCTTGTTTACGTGTATCTGTGTAGCTTAGACGAAGAGTCGAACCTTCAGTTGTTGCAACCGCTTGTTGAGTATATTCATTGCCGTTACGACGAAGGAAATCCATAGCTGCAGAACGGTCATCATTATTTGCAAATTGCATCGTAATGGTGTTGTTGTTCAAAGATAAGCTATTGAATTTTAATTTATTGTCACGAAGTTGGCGACGTAAGTCAGCCGCAGACGTTTCCATACGTTGTGAAATGGCTTTATCCATATCTACTTCGAGTAGGAAATGTACACCACCACGTAAATCCAGACCCAGCTTCATTGGTTTAGCACCAATTTTTTGTAGCCATTCTGGGGTAGTAGGCGCAAGGTTCAGTGCGACAACATAATTTTCACCGAGCCCACGACGCAGTGCTTCTTTCGCTTTTAATTGTTGTTCGCTCGAATCAACACGTAATAAAGCGGCATTATTGGTGAAGCTATTGTCATGGCTGGCAATATTTTCAGATTTTAAAATCTGCTCTGCTTTTTGTACGATGCTTTGGTCAATCTGGGTACCGGCTTTGGCACCTGAAATTTGAACAGCAGGTTCATCAGGATACAAACTTGGCAGGGCATATAATGTACTGATGACTAGTACCACTAGAATCAGTAGATATTTCCATGCTGGGTAACGCATTCGTTTTCTTCTTAAAATGAAAAAAGCCGTGCGGGTGCACGACTTATTTTTTGATTAAAGGTTATTTAGAGTGCCTTCAGGCAGAACTGAAATCACACTTGCGCGTTGTACTTTTACTTCTACGCCACGGTTCAGTTCAACAACTGCAAAATCACCTTCGATTTTTGTGATTTTACCCATTAAACCGCCCGCAAAAACAACTTCACTACCAACCCCTAGGCTTTCAATTAGTGCACGATGTTCTTTTGCACGTTTTGATTGAGGGCGCCAGATCAAGAAGTAGAAGATTGCGACAAATACCGCAATCATCAACAGGTTTGCCATCATGCTTGGTTGCTGTGCAGCTTCACCTGCCGCGTGAGCAGTAGAAATAAAAAGGCTCATTTCATTTTCCTAAACTAAAAAAACTGGTTATCAATACTTTGATAAATAAATTGGACTTGTTCAGCAATTTACCTTGTCTTTTTCTTCAGCGCAAATGCTGAAAGAATTAATCTTGAGGACAAGGTGGCACTTCCATGCCGCGACGACGATAAAAGTCTTCAACAAACTCATCAAAAGTGCCATGATCGAGAGCATCACGCATCGCTTCAGTTAGACGTAGGTAATAACGTAAGTTATGAATAGTACCGAGCATCGAACCGAGCATTTCGCCGCATTTCTCAAGATGGAAGAGATAAGATTTGGTGAAGTTTGTACATGTATAACAGTCGCAATGTGGGTCAAGCGGACTTTGATCATGACGATATTTGGCATTGCGAATACGCACTAAACCGTCGGTCACAAAATAATGACCATTACGTGCATTTCGAGTTGGCATCACACAGTCAAACATATCGACACCGCGACGAACCGCTTCTACGATATCTTCTGGTTTACCGACACCCATCAAGTAACGTGGTTTATCCGCAGGCATTTTCTCTGGAAGATAATCTAATACTTTGATCATTTCTTCTTTAGGTTCGCCAACAGACAAGCCGCCAATGGCATAACCATCAAAATCAATTTCTTTCAGACCATTTAAAGATTCATCACGTAAATCTTCATACATGCCGCCTTGGATAATACCAAATAGTGCATTACGGTTTTTCAGCACGTCATGATGTTGAGTCTTACAACGTTTCGCCCAACGCAATGAAAGCTGCAATGATTTTTGCGCTTCTTCATGTGTCGCAGGATAAGGCGTACATTCATCAAAAATCATCACGATGTCTGAATTCAGTGTGTGCTGAATATCCATCGAAATTTCAGGAGATAAAAAGACTTTAGAGCCATCAATCGGAGAGCGGAAAGTCACGCCCTCTTCTTTAATTTTGCGCATAGCGCCAAGACTGAAGACTTGGAAACCGCCTGAATCTGTCAAAATCGGGTTATTCCATTTCATGAATTGGTGTAAGCCACCATGTTCACGAATGACATCTAGGCCTGGGCGAAGATATAAATGGAAGGTATTGCCCAAAATAACTTGGGATTTAATTTCTTTAATGTCACGTGGGAGCATGCCTTTTACAGTACCGTAAGTACCGACAGGCATGAACATAGGTGTTTCAACAACACCATGTTCAAGGGTTAAACGGCCGCGACGAGCACGGCCCGATTGCGCCAATTTTTCAAACTTCATACAAGGTCCAGATCAAGGCGAAAAAACAGTTCGCTGATGGTAAGAGTGCTAAAAGTGCTCTATTTTCCTTGATTCTGCGGTTAAACGCTAGCTTTGTCGGGTGTTAAGTCTGTAAATTTATAGATCGCTTCTTGTGACAAGGCTTCATCTGAACTCTTGGCATTAAAATAGAACTGGTTAATCCGCTGTAAAATTTCTTCTTTTTCCATCGCAAATGTACCTTTCGGGTCCGATGTCATGGCCACGATGCTGTCAATGAGCTTTTGAATATAGGGATTCGTGGTTGCATAACTTTTTTCCAAGCTTAAAAGATAGACTTCATTGGCTACATGTAAATAGTTATAAGGTTGTATTTCCACGATTTGTGCCAAATCAATCAGCAGGTCTTTATCATACTGAGACAGCTTCATACGCTTGGGTAAACTGTCGAGCTTGAGGGGTTGTTTGGATTTGAGAAAATCGTCAAGTTGTGTACTTGGAGGATTTAAAACCTGAGCTGAATAAATTTCTATTTCGGGCTGTGTCGGGACCGTGATAAAAAACAGAATATTGTCCAGTTCTATGCCGTAGGACTGAACCAAGTCGAATTTTGTTTGTTGTATGGCATTGAGCAAGATTGAAAGATGGTTAGCCGATTCAGACTTTATCGTACTTTTTATAGAAGATGGATCAAGGTTTAAATGGCCCACTTCATTTACAGATGTCAGTTTAAACTGCGCCAAGTCTTGACTTAAAGCCAGTAGGCTACGATAGCGCCATTTCGACACATTCCATCGATCATGCGCTGCAAGATATTGAGCAGAATCTTCATCTTCGGCAAAAATACTACGCTGCGTAGAGACTGCGATATAGTCCATGGAAAAATAGGGATTGAACACCAACGTACATGCGTAAATATGGTCGTCTTGGTGCTGCTCATAGAGTTTGAAAAACTCCTGAATCAGCACATTTTTCAGTGCATTAATTTGATTTTGCATATTTTATTTTTCTTTCTAGTTTTGGAGGTGCTTGATCACCTCATCATTATTTTTTTACTTTTGTGCATTAAAGCCCGAACTTAAAAGTTCGGACGATAATCAAAATTTTGGCTGGCAGCTTGATCGCGGAAAGGGCGAACCGCTTTTTTACTCAGCAATAGCGTATTAATAATATTGTTAGGAAACACTTGAATGTGGTTGTTGAACAACTCAACGTTGCGGTTAAAAATAGTAATCGCCGCACCGACATTTTCGTTTTGTTCTTCAATTTCATTCATCATTTTCAGATAAATATCATTAGCTTTGAGCTCTGGATAGTTTTCAACCACAACATTCAGACTGCGCATCAGATCTTGATTTAAGGCTTCGATACGCTGTAATTGGCTGACATCGGTACTATTTACGTTCAAATTCATAATATTTTGACGGAGTTCAGTGACTTTTGCCAAAGTCCCTTGTTCAAAATTGGAATATTGCTCAACCAAAGGCTGTAATCCATCTAAAATTTTGATTTTTTGACGTTCATAGCTAGCTACATCTGACCATGCACGAATGGTTGCATTGTGATGTCGGACAATGTTGTTGCGAATCATGATTGCACCAATCACCAATGCAATGATGATTAAAACAAAGATCAAAAGCCCCATAAAATTTTATCCTCAAGATAAAAGGTCGTAAGTTAAAACATTATTGTATGAAATCTATTTTAAAAACTGCGTTAAATCGTTTTTCAAATTTTCTAAAGCATTTAATTTAAAGGTTCTGAGATGTCCACGCAATGCCGAAACATCTTGAATTCGTTTTGCTTTACTACTGACTTTAAATAAATCTGTAGAGCCAAGATAGCACATTATGCGGTGGCTCGGATGAAATAGCAGATCACCTTCACGGTTTTGAAAAAAATCCGCTAGTCGAAGGACAAATCCCGGGCTGAGTAATTTAGCCATTTCCATTTGGTTATCGCCATAAAATTTTAATTTTTGATTGGTTTGAATGTCGCTGCTGTGCCAAGGAAAACTATAGGGATAGCCAAAGTTTTTACCTGTTGCAGATACGGCTAGTCCATGGATGCCAATATCAAAAACAAATACGCCCCACAGGTCTTTATGAATTTCTTTAACCGTGACTTCATCACCGTCTTTGTCACGTACCTTCAGTTCATTTACATAGTGATAATGAAAGACCATGACTTGATGCTGTTGCTGATTTTCATCTTCCCAAACAGTGCTCGCAAAGGTCTGAATATCATTCGAAAGGCTGCCTTGCTTAAACACGGGGAACATACGTTTAAGATTGCCAATAAATTGTAGATTATTCAGTGGCATCGAAATGTATTGAGGCTGTCGGTTAAAAGCCAATTGGTATTTTCTGGCAATGCATTCGGTTTCTAAAAACGCAATAACTTCTTCGAGCGGATCATCTTTTTCATAGCTGATATAGGCCCAGAACACCATGGCCAACCCCGCAGCAAAGCAGAGCTGTGCCCAGCCATGATCGGGCTGAATCACAATAAACAGCATGAAGCCGATACCCAGCGCAGCTAAAGCTAAGGGGAGTAAATTTTCAAATTTGAGCGTAATGGGTGCATTCCATGGATGTAGCCCATCGAGGAGTTCTTGGTGAGTTTTTGCGTTTCGGCCTATATCCCAAAGCCGAGCGATATTCTGAAAAACCACAGCATTCTTCTTACGACGAATATGGATGGAGTGCTTTACAGAATCGATCGGCATGGGGATGATTTCGGCGTAATTTTATTTGTGGTTAATATTATCAATTAACATAGCATCACCATAACTAAAGAATCGATATTGGCTTTCGACGGCATGGTGATAGGCATTCAAAATATTATCTCGACTGGACAACGCTGACACTAACATGAGCAAGGTAGATTCAGGTAAATGGAAGTTGGTAATTAAACGATCGACTACTTTGAACTCATAACCTGGGTAGATAAAGATTTGTGTATCACCAGTCCAACCCTTGAGTTCGCCGCCATTGGCTTGAGCGGCACTTTCAGTCGCGCGAGTCGCTGTAGTACCGACAGCAATGACTTTATTGCCACGTGCTTTTGTCTCACGGATTAAAGCCATAGATTCTTCTGAAACGTCACACCATTCGCTGTGCATGATGTGATTTTCAATGTCATTGGTACGTACGGGTAAGAATGTACCTGCACCCACATGCAAGGTAACAAAGGTTTTATTTACGCCTTTGTCCGCCAATTTTTTGAGTAGCGCTTCATCAAAATGTAAGCTTGCTGTTGGTGCTGCAACTGAAGCCAATTTGGTCGGATCGTTAAAAACAGTTTGGTAACGTTCAGTATCAATCGCTTCTGCTTCACGGTTAAAGTAAGGCGGAATCGGTAAAGCACCGTATAAATCTAAAACTTGTAAAATAGGCTGTGAAAATTCCACAACAAATAAGTTTTCATGACGGCCTTGAACGGTCACTTTAACTTCGTCTGGACCAATAAATAATTCTGCCCCTTCTTTAGGCGTATTACTGGCTTTAATGTGGCAATGTGCGGTTTTTGGGTCAAGAATACGTTCAACTAAGACTTCAACTGCACCGCCAGTTGCTCGTTTGCCTTTTAAGCGGGCTTTCATCACTTTGGTATCGTTCAGTACCAATAAGTCACCTTCATTGAGCAAGTCTATAATGTCAGTGAAATGATGGTCGTGATATTCGCCATTCAGGTCGAGATGGAGCAGGCGTGATGCACTACGTGTTTCAAGCGGATAGCGGGCAATGAGTTCGTCGGGGAGATTGAAGTTAAAGTCAGAAAGTTGCATGTTAAGAAATCTGAAAAGGGGATAATGAAATTTGGCTTATTATAAGCTTTTTTGAGTTTTAACGCTGAAATTGATGGATTATCCATCTAAAAATTCTTATACGGTTTATTTTTAATCAAATGAGAACAGGATGCGTTGACAAGTTTTTGAAACAGTTTATTATACGTTTCAACACCTTCCCGAGGTGGTGAAATTGGTAGACGCGGTGGATTCAAAATCCACTATCAGAGATGATGTGTCGGTTCGAGTCCGACCCTCGGGACCAAAATTCTAAAAGACCCCAAGCTTATTAAGACTTGGGGTTTTTTATTGCCTGAAGGAAATTAAAAATAAGATATTTGGTAATTATGCTCTAAAGCTTTTGGATAACTTATAAATGATTTGAGAAATAAATTTTTAATAAAAAATAGGGGTGTATATGTCAGCAAATTTAAATGCAGAACTAAACTTGAATCAATTTGCATTAAAATTATTGGAAAGTACTTATGGATTGGAATTTATTTGTGTACTTATTTTTCTTGTGGTGATGGTCTCTAGTATTTACTTTCTTGCTAAATCTGGCGTGATTTCAGGGTTAAGAGATTATAGTGATTACAAGCGGCGAAAAAAGAATGAATATATTGATGAACAAGAAAATCTTCTCAAGGAAGATACTTTAACTGAGTTTTCTAATGAGTTGAAATATCATTTGAAAGTCGCAAAGTTAGCAAATTATTTAAATAGACTTCTTTCATAATTCATTTTTTGCTCAGCTCTAAATTATAGATTCCCGCAATTAAATTGAATCTTAAGCCCAGTCTTTTTCCTCGATTACGATATCGCTCGGCAAGGATTTTGAAAGTTT
>NZ_VOZE01000017.1:0-43204 GCF_013419925.1 Acinetobacter sp. YH12045
ACTGTGTTTCAGAAAGCTTCTTTGAATCGATATATTTCATCCGCAGATTATGCATGAATATTTAAAATTCTTCGGTACAAATAATCAGCAAGAGACTGTTCGTTTTTTGATTTATGAAAGAGGCTTACTGTATAGCAAAAAATTAATTCTTGGATCGAAAGGAAAAAATGATTTTATTATGGAGCATGCAATAAAACTTTGTGAAAAGAAAAATGTTCAATCATTTTTGAAATCTAGATTTCATGCCATATATATTGATGAGGCTCAGGATAATAACATTCAACAATATACATTGGTTGAATGTTTTATAAAGATTGGTATTAAAATTTTAATGGTAGGGGATGCTAATCAAACATTATATGAGTTTAGAGGGGCATCTTCTAGTGAATTTAATAAATATATAAATGATAGTAGATTTGTTTGTTATGAGTTGAAAGAAAATTTTCGATGTCACCCTATTATTAATAGAATTGCTAATTCCTACAGTTTTCTTAAACAACATGATCATGAAGATGGTATGGGGTATTTCGTAATAAAAATTGAACAGTTAAGTGATGTTGTTGAAAAGCTTAAAAACGAATCAATCGTATTTTTAAAAAAAACTAATTTTGATCTAATTGATTATGATGGAAAATTTTCAATTCTTAAAGATATTTCCTTTTCACCTAATTTAGATGAGATGGCTAAAAAAGTTGTAACTTGTTTTTTAAAACTAAAGTTTAAAGAAAACTATAATTTTTATAGTATGTTAGATGAGTTGCTGATTGATATAGAAAAACTTACAAAAATAGAAATGGATGTATTTAGAAGGGGTATAGAAAAATATATTTATGATAATGAAAAGTTGTCGAATGATATTTTAAACTGGCTTGGATTTTCAGAATTAAGCGATCAAATCTTCGAAACATATAATTTATTAAGTCAATTAGATGAAACTAAAAAATTTTTTCAAAATCGAGATAGGCATGTAACTATGACTATTCATTCATCTAAGGGGCTGGAATTTGATAATGTGATACTTCGTGTTGGTGATCTATACCATAATGGGAATTTTCAAAGAACTAATTATTACGTAAGTATGACAAGAGCAAAAAAAAGAGTATTTGTAATCTTTTAAGATTAAAGTTAAGATATATCTTAATTAATCTTAAGGTGTATCTTTGCGATGTCAAATTCAGACCTTCTCGACAGTAGCGATAGTCCAGTCAAAACCCGAAAACGCCTGTTTGAAGCAGGGCACATGAAACTGCTGGTGCTGCATCTCATCTCCCAAGCACCTAAGTTCAGCTACGATATTATCAAAGATGTCGGTGCAATCGTCGGCGGTGGCTACAGCCCAAGCACAGGTACAATTTACCCAACGCTGAATTACCTCGAAGAACAGCAATACATACACGCAGAACTAAATGCCGAAGACCGTAAACAATACAGCGTTACGCAGTCAGGCTTAGCGCATCTGGATGCCGAAAAAGCCACAGTAGAGAAAATTCTGTGCCGTTTTGATACCCGTAAGCAAATTCATAACAACGAACAATATGTCGACATCAAACGCGCGATGGAAAACCTAAAAGCATCACTGCGCATCAAAATTCAGCACTGTGAACTGACACCTGAACAGGTGTATGCCATTGCAGAAAAAATCGATCAGGCGGCCGTCGAAATCAGCCGTATGGAGGTGACATAATGAAACAGCATCAATATGAAATTACACTCAAACACATTGCCGATGCGCAGGGTAATCCATCGACCTATACCGAGGTTTTGCAGTTTAATGCCTATAACCATGATGACATGTTTAAGGTGCTAGAGCATTTGACCAAAGCGCAATTGTTAGATGATGAAAAGACCAAAGCCTTTGCTGTGGGTCTGAAACTGTTTGGTGAAACCTTGTTGGAAAATAAAGACCATCCTTTATTTAAAGATTTCATGCCGCATTTCGGCCAGTTTATGAAAACACTAAAACAAACAGTAAAAGCCCAGAATGCAGCCCAAGACGAATAATAGGTATTTACAGATGAATCAACTCCCAAAACTTCATCCCAAACACATGACTTGGCTGATGCCCTTAATCTTGTCCGGCATTATGAGCGGTTCAATTTCCTGCTTTAACATGCTGATGAATAAAGGCTTAGTTGAAGGCTTTCTTGGCATTTGGCTGCGCGCATGGAGCATGTCGTGGATGATGGCCTTTCCGCTCATTTTGATCGTGTTGCCATTGGTGCGTAATACGTTAATGAAGTTTGTACGCCTGCCGAATGAGTCTGCATCCAAATAAAAGGAAAATATGCTTAGTCATGAGTTGAATGTGACTGCATAGCATCTTGAATGATGGTTGTTAATTCAGTCAGTGATTTGACACCTGCAATACGTTGAATCACTTGCCCACGATAAAACAGCAAGGTTGAAGGCAGTCCATAAACGTTATAGCGCAAGGTTAGTATCGGTGAGGAATCAATATTTACCTTACCAAATTTGAGCCGTGTATGCTGCGTGGACATTTGGCTTGCACATTGTTCAAATACAGGAAAGTTCTGCATACAGGGCGCGCACCAGTCTGCATAGAAGCGGATCACGGCAAAACCATCAAACCATTCATAGTCGCTGGCGTTATCTTCATTGTATTCAACGATTTGAGACATGCTTGGCCTATTATTCATTTACGAAATACAGTACAGATTATACATAAGTCCATGTTTATTCATTCTGCGGCATTTCTATGTTCAAATAGTGCAGAGATAGATGAATAGTCAATAATTGAAAAGGAAAAACAATGTCACAGCAAAGCATGCAGCAGGTCATTATTACTGAACCGGGCGGTGTCGATAAACTGGCGTATGAAAGCGTTGCCATCCCAGATGCGAAAGCGGATGAAGTGTTGGTTAAAGTGCATGCCTTTGGTATTAACCGTCCAGACATTTTGCAGCGTCAAGGTTTATACCCAATGCCGAAAGGCGTAACGCCAGTACCGGGTTTAGAGGTTGCGGGCGAAGTAGTTGCTGTGGGTGTGGATGTCACTTTGTTTAAGGTGGGCGATAAGGTTTGCGGTTTAACCAATGGTGGCGGTTATGCAGAATATTGCGTAGTGCCTGAAAGCCAAACCATTCGTATTCCTGAAGGCGTCAGCTTTACCCAAGCAGCAGCAATTCCTGAAACATTCTTTACCGTATGGGCGAATGTATTCCAAATGGGTAAAGCCAAAGCAGGTGAAACGGTGCTGATTCATGGTGGCACCAGTGGTATTGGAACCACGGCAATCATGCTGTGTAATGCCTTAGGCATGAAAACCTTTGCAACAGTCGGTTCAGATGAAAAAGTCGCTGCGATTTCAAATATTACTCATGCCATTAACTATAAAACTCAAGACTTTGAGCAAGTGATTAATGAAGCGACCAATGAGCAAGGCGTCGATGTGATTTTAGATATCGTGGGTGCACCGTATTTAGCACAGAACTTAAATCTATTACGTCGTGATGGTCGTTTGGTCTATATCGCATTCTTAGGTGGTGCAAAAGCCAAAGAAGTGAAGTTGGGTCAAATCATGATGAAACGCTTAACCATTACCGGTTCAACCATGCGTGCACGTAATACCGAAGAAAAAGCAGAAATTGCTAAGGGTATTCAGGAAAATGTTGTTCCGTTATGGTCTAAAGGTGAATGCCTGCCAATGATTTACAAAACATTTAAGTTTGATCAAATTCAAGAAGCACATGCAGCCATGGATACAGGCGAGCATGTGGGTAAGATTGTGGTTGAAGTGATCTAAAGGATTATTTTTAAAACGCGATGTATTTGCAGGGTGTTTTAAAATAATTAAAGAGGGCAATGTCCCTCTTTTTTATTGTATTCCTATCTGATTTGACGCAGTAACATCAAAAGCACAATTTGATTCAAATAAAAGAATGATACGCGGTAAGGTCATCCGCAAGTGTATGAGACAGGGTTGTTTTTAATCAAAAATGTTTTTGCAA
Source organism: Acinetobacter sp. YH12045 (assembly GCF_013419925.1). NCBI lineage: Bacteria > Pseudomonadati > Pseudomonadota > Gammaproteobacteria > Moraxellales > Moraxellaceae > Acinetobacter > Acinetobacter sp. YH12045. The sequence goes on from NZ_VOZE01000017.1 coordinate 3,969, forward strand.
TACTTTGAATAAGTAGACGCTAGTGAACGAGTTTTGTCGGTGAGGTGCATTGCACCGCAAGATGGTTTCCTTGCGAAGCTTCGCTTCTCATTTTGCCGAAACAAAAGTACCTCCAGCCGAAGGCTAATCCCTTTATTCAATCCCTAGATGTAAGACTCTGTCGAGTAGATTTAAATATCGGTAAATAATGTGAAATTACTTTTACGTGCGTAACATCTGTTGCTAAATTTTAGGCATAAAAAAACCAGCTTATCGCTGGGTTCTTTATTACACCATCTTCAATAGAATAATGGTGCCCGAGGCCAGACTCGAACTGGCACGCTTTGTGGGCGGGGGATTTTAAATCCCCTGTGTCTACCGATTTCACCACTCGGGCTTAACAAGATTGGAGGCGGAGGTCGGAATCGAACCGGCGTACACGGAGTTGCAGTCCGCTGCATGACCACTCTGCCACCCCGCCATGTCTTGTTGATGCGTATATTAGCAAGCTCTGAAAAAAAAACAATAGCAGATTCATCTGTATGAGCATAAAAGCAGCATACAAGGTAAAAAATTTAAAATAATCATGTATTATGTGCAAAATTGATTCATATCATCACTTGGAGAAGTGCCGTGGCATTAGTTTTAGATGGTCGTGCATTGGCGAAGAAAATTGAAGCTGACTTGTTGACTCGCGTAGAAGCGCTAAAAGAGAAAACTGGTCGTACCCCAATTCTTGCGACTATTTTGGTAGGTGACGATGGTGCATCTGCAACTTATGTACGTATGAAAGGGAATGCTTGCCGCCGTGTTGGTATGGATTCATTAAAAGTTGAGCTTCCTAAAGAAACTACAACTGAGCAATTGCTTGCTGAAATTGAAAAATTAAATGCAAATCCAGATGTTCACGGTATTTTGTTACAACACCCAGTACCGGCTCAAATTGATGAGCGTGCTTGTTTCGATGCGATCTCGCTTGAAAAAGACGTAGATGGCGTAACTTGCTTAGGTTTTGGTCGTATGGCAATGGGTGAAGCAGCATATGGTTCTGCGACTCCTGCAGGTATCATGACCATTCTAAAAGAAAACAATATTGAAATCGCAGGTAAACACGCGGTTGTTGTGGGTCGTTCTGCAATTTTGGGTAAACCAATGTCTGCGATGCTACTTGAAGCGAATGCAACAGTGACCACTTGCCACTCACGTACTCAAAACTTAGCTGACTTTGTTAAGCAAGCTGACATTATTGTGGGTGCGGTAGGTAAAGCTGAATTGATTCAAAAAGATTGGATCAAACCGGGTGCTGTAGTGGTTGATGCTGGCTTCCATCCACGTGATGGCGGCGGTGTAGGTGATATCCAATTGGTGGGTATTGAAGAAGTTGCTTCTGCTTATACACCTGTTCCGGGGGGTGTAGGTCCTATGACCATTACAACGTTGATCCGTCAAACTGTTGAAGCTGCTGAAAAAGCGTTAGGTTAATCTTTTAATTAAAAGATATTTATGTCACAACGGAGTCTTACCGTTATGACTTATAAATGTGAGAAGCCCGTATGTTACTTTTGTTTCGGCAAAAGTAACCAAAACCATTTGTCATCTGCTGAACTCGACATAATCAGTTTTTTGATTAGTGGTGTCGCAGAAACAGTGTTCATTCGATTAAGGTCTGTCTCGCACAGCAGCAGATGACGATGTCGCGTATCTAATACGTTTATAAATTCAAATAAAATCATCTCCAAGGCTTAATATGAGCTGTACTTTCCAATTCCCCAAAGCCCCTGAACATTTACTTAAAGCACTGCATGAAGTCATTCCACATTGTGAATTACATGCTCAACAGTTGCCTGAAACGCCTATTTCTTTATGGTTGATACCGCCTGTATTTCCAACCGATAAATTGGATGATGAAGTCATTCGCCGTATATGGAGTGACACACCGTATTGGATTTTCTGCTGGGCTTCAGGGCTTGCGATGGCGCAGTGGTTATTGGCAGAGCCGCATCATGTCAAAGATAAAGTCGTGTTAGACTTTGGTGCAGGTTCAGGCGTGGTGGCGATTGCCGCGAAAATGGCAGGGGCGAAACGCGTGATCTGCTGTGACATCGACCAAGTGAGCCTAGATGCCTGCCGTGCCAATGCAGAGCTGAATAATGTCGAACTCGAATATTTGGACGATCTGTATAAAGCCGAACAAGTCGATATTTTATTGGCTGCCGATGTGCTATATGACCAATGCAACCGTTTCTTTTTGGATGAATTTTTAAAGTTTGCTCCAGAAGTGTGGGTGGCAGACAGTCGTGTGAAAAACTTTAGTCATCCTAAATATGAAAAACTCGATGAACGAAGCGCAACGACATGGCCTGATTTGGATGAATCACCTGAGTTTCGAAATGTGAGTTTTTATAAAACCCTATAAATATTGAACCGATAAAAAATAAGACGCTTTAAGCGTCTTATCTTTGTCTTTTAAACTGCAAATTTGATTAAGAACAGGTATAGCGAACCACACGTAAGGTTGCAGGGCGAGCATCGAGTGCATCACGTGCGCCTAAGTTTTCAGAGTTACGAAGGTCTGGAGTATTTGACAGTCCAAAGTTCGCACGTGTATTACCAATTTGACGGCCGTACTGAGTATTTTCTAGAGCAGGATTTGCAATTTCGTTCACGCTTAAGATTTGTAATTTATAGGTCTTTTGCGTATTTAATACTTTTTGGCAAGCACGTTGTAATTTGTTGGCATCCAGTTGTTGGTTTTGGCGACCCGCTAAAGTATATGCAAGTGTTGCGCTATCTGCAGATTTGGACTCTATTTGAAAGCCTGTTTGACCATTAAAAGCACGTGGAGTGCTTTGGCAAGCAGCCATCGACATGGCAACAATACCCAAACTTAAAACTTTGTAAATATTTTTCATCATTCATTCGCCGTGTGTATTTGTATGCTCAGTATGCCATAGTCCGTCTGTCGACTCGATGGGAAAACCAAGAAAGCAAAAGAAGTTTGATTAAATCTTTGATGCAGCCGAAACGATGAGTAGATGGAAATTGATATAAAAAAAGCTCATCAAAATAGGCTTTGATGAGCTTAAGTGGAATAGCAGGGCTGAGCGACTTAATCGTCAGTGATCATGCTATGTTTTTTCGTATCTTTCATGAAGACATACGTGATCAAAGATAAACCAATCATGAACGTAATGTAGTAGAAGAAGTAGTTTTCATGGCCTGCATTTTTGAAGCTCAAAGCCACAAGTTCTGCTGTACCACCAAAGAGTGTATTTGCAATGGCATAAGGTAATGCAACACCTAAGGCACGGATGTGTGCAGGGAACAACTCTGCTTTCACTACAGCATTAATCGCAGTATAACCAGTTACAATTACCATACCGCTCATGCAAAGCATAAATGCTGTGGTTGGGCTGGTAGTTGAACCGATACCATTGAAAATAGGAATGGTAAACAGCACACCAAGCACACCAAAGGCGATCATAATTGGCTTACGACCAATTTTGTCTGAAAGCGCACCGACAGCAGGTTGTAAAAGCATGAAGATGAAAATTGCAGCAGTGGTAATTTCAGTTGCTGTGGTTTTTTCAAAGCCAGACGTGTTGACCAAATATTTTTGTAAATATGTGGTAAAAGTGTTGAACGCTAAAGTACCACCGGCAGTTAACATGATCACAGTGAAGGCTTGTTTAGGGTATTTGGTAAATAACGCTAAAGCACCTGATTTTGGACCACCATTTTTAGCTTGTTCTTGAGCTTCTTTAGAGGATTGAGTTTCAACTAAACCGCGACGAATCCAGAACACCACAATAGCGAGTAATGCACCGATGAAGAACGGAACACGCCAGCCCCATTCAGTTAAAGCTTGTTCTGAGAAATTGCGTTGTAGGATAATTAAAACGCAAAGAGCCAATAGCTGACCTGAAATCAGTGTGACATATTGGAAACTTGAGAAGAAACCGCGATGGTTTTTACCTGCCATTTCAGTCAAATAGGTCGCACTAGAGCCATATTCACCGCCGACACTTAAGCCTTGGAGTAAACGCGCTAAAAGTAGAATAGCGGGTGCGAGCATCCCTACAGAATCGTAGGTTGGCGCACATGCGATCATCAGTGAGCCGACACACATCAACGATACAGACAGCGTTAAACCTGCTTTACGACCTTTACGGTCAGCATAAATACCCATGACCCATGCGCCGATTGGACGCATTAAGAAACCGAGTGCAAAGACTGCAGCTGCTTGTAAGAGTTTTACAGTATTGTCACCGTCAGGGAAAAATTGCGGTGCAAAGTAAAGGGTAAAAGCAGCGTAGACATACCAGTCGTACCATTCAACGAGGTTGCCGGCAGATCCGCCGAGGATAGATTTGACACGAGTTTTTCTATCCAATTGTTCAGGAACAACTGGCTCAGATGAGTTTGACACATCATTCTCCAAGGAATGAATGCAAAACATATCCATTTAAACTCTTTGGGAAAAGTTTAAATCAATATATTTTGTCGAAATGGGAGATGGAACTATATTTATTTAATTTATACTCCTGTTGTCGCATAAAATCATGCGACTTTAGTCTATAAAATGCGATATTTTTGACCAGATACATTTTTCACGACTAAATGAAAAAAACAAAGCCTCATAGACTGAGGCTTTGATGGGGAAAACATGCTGTTTTTGATCAGATTGATCAATAACTCATCTTCAAAGAACCCTGATCAATGCTCCTGAATTTTGGAATGGTGTTTGGTGTCTTTCATAAAGACGTAGACCAATAACGAAATAAAAATCATGATGGTCACATAGATAAAGAACCATGACTCGTGACCAGCTTCTTTAAAACTCAGCGCAAAGAATTCTGCCGTACCACCAAAGATGGTATTTGCAAGAGCATAAGGCAGTGCAACACCCAATGCGCGAATATGCGCAGGGAACATTTCTGCTTTTACAACCGCATTGATCGAGGTGTATCCCGTGACAATCACTAGACCTGCGAGACAGAGCCAAAATGCAGTCCAATAATCTTGAGTTTGTCCTAATGCACTAAATAGAACATAGGTGAACAGCACCCCTAAGATCCCAAAAGCGATCATTAAAGGCTTACGACCAATTTTATCGGATAGACCACCTGCTAGTGGTTGTAAGCACATAAAAATAAACAGTGCTAAAGTGGTGATTTGCGTGGCCTCAGGTTTACTAAAGCCAGAGGTATTGACCAGATATTTTTGCAAATAGGTGGTGTAGGTATAAAAAGCCAATGTACCCCCAGCTGTTAAAAATAACACCGTGAATGCTTCTTTCGGATAATGCTTAAATAGAGAAAATAAGCCTGATTCAGGCTGGTCCTTTTGCTCTTGTGCATTTTTAAAGGATTGAGTTTCTAGTAGGCCACGTCGAATACGGAAAACCACTACCGCTAAACACGCACCGATAAAGAATGGAATACGCCAGCCCCAATCATGCAATTGTTCTTCGGTCAGTAGCCATTGCAAAATCAGTAACACGCACAGTGCCGTCAACTGGCCTGCAATCAGTGTCACATACTGAAAGCTTGAAAAAAAACCTCGGCGGTCTCGGTCTGCCATTTCACTGAGGTAGGTCGCACTAGCGCCATATTCACCGCCGACACTTAAGCCTTGAATTAGTCGTGCAACCACAAGAATAATCGGCGCCATGATGCCAATTTGGTCATGCGTTGGAGAAATGGCAATCATCAATGAGCCGATACACATCAGTGTGACGGAGAGGGTTAACCCTGACTTTCGACCTTTTTTGTCTGAATAGATCCCCATAATCCATGCACCAATGGGCCGCATGAGGAAACCGACTGCAAAGATGGCCGCAGCTTGGAGAAGCTGTGCAGTCTGGCTACCTTGAGGGAAAAAAGCATGGGCGAAATAGAGGGTGAATGCTGCATAGACATACCAATCGTACCATTCAACAAGATTACCGGCTGAACCACCGAGAATGGATTTTACTCGGGTCTTTGTATCTAAATTTGATTGAGTAACAATTTCTTCCGTCATTTTAAAATCCATCTTTTTTTATTGTGTGAAAATATCTTATGCGTATCGAAAAGCATGAAATGTAAACTAAAAAAGAGGTTTTGTTTAAAAAGTGTACAAATCAACTGCTTGTCATGAATTTTGCTTTGAATAAGGGTTTGTATATAAAATGATTGATTTCATGCTTGAGCCAGCAACCGTTTAAACGTACATTTAAAATATAACTTCTCATTTAATGAGGAATACAAAAACTCAGCGTAAGGATATCGTGACCAAAATAGGTATCTTGATCAAAAAATGATGATCAATGAGAAAAATAATAAAGCAAAGAAAACGAAGCATTGTTGAATAAAAAGATATAGTGGGAGGGAGCGATGAATACACAACAACAATTAATATATGACATGGTGGTCATTGGTGGTGGAATCAATGGTGTTGGTATTGCTTGTGATGCAGCGGGGCGTGGTTTAAGTGTTTTGCTTTGCGAAAAAGACGATCTCGCGAGCCATACTTCATCTGCAAGTAGCAAATTAATTCATGGTGGTCTTCGCTATTTAGAACATAAAGAATTTCGTTTGGTACGTGAGGCACTGGCAGAACGCGAAGTTCTCCTTAAAAAAGCCCCCCATATTATTCGACCGATGCGTTTTATCATGCCACATGAACCGCATTTACGACCGGCTTGGCTAATTCGGACTGGATTATTCTTTTATGATTATTTGGGTAAACGTGAACAGCTTGCAGGCTCCAATGGTATTGAATTTGATGTGGATGTTAGTCCTTTAGCACCCAGATTTACTCGGGGGTTTGAATATTCCGATTGTGCAGTGGATGACGCACGCTTGGTTGTACTCAATGCGATACAAGCACGCGAATTTGGTGCACAGATCCTGACTCGAACAGAATGTTTAAATGCATACAGTAAAGCTGGCATTTGGCAAGTGTGTTTAAAAAATGCCAAGGGTTTGCAAAATGTGCAGGCTAAAGTATTGGTGAATGCGGCAGGTCCTTGGGTCGCTGACTTTATAAAACAGGGTTTAAAGCAAGAGTCACCTTATGGTATACGCTTAATACAAGGTAGCCATATCATCGTTGCAAAGCTCTTTGACGGCGATAAAGCTTTTATTATGCAAAATGATGATCATCGCATTGTCTTTGCGATCCCATATTTAGAACAATTTACCTTGATCGGCACGACAGATCGTGAATATCACGCAGACCCAAATCGAGTAAAGATAAGCCAAGAAGAAATTGATTACTTACTTGATGTGTCAAATGAACACTTTAAAACTCAATTGACGCGAAAGGACATCATTTCAACTTATTCAGGTGTGCGTCCGCTGTGTGATGATGAGTCAGATAATCCAGCAGCAGTCACGCGAGATTATACTTTGGCACTGACAGATGTAGAAGGTGCAGCATTGCTATCAATTTTTGGTGGCAAGCTCACCACCTATCGAAAACTCGCAGAAGCGGCGCTAGATCAGCTTAAAACTGTTTTTCATCATCGATCCAAGCCTTGGACTGCTGATACAGCATTGCCTGGTGCGGAAAATTTAGAATCAATCGAGCAGTTGATAGTTGAAATCCAACAAAATGTTAAAGGTGTTTCAAGCAGTCTAGCAAGTCGTTGGGCGCATGCTTATGGAACACGTGTCTGGATTTTGCTGAATCATTTAACTTCGATTGATGAGCTTGGGCAAAACTTCGGGCATGGCTTGTATGCTCAAGAAGTAGATTATTTGGTTGAGCATGAGTGGGCGAGAAGCTCTGAAGATATTTTGCAAAGACGCACAAAGTTATATTTGCAATTCAGTGCATCTGAAGTTGATGTTTTGGACGAGTACTTAATGGCAATACGTATAAAGCAAAAAGCTCAAGATGTGGCTTAGTTGATATAAAAAAGACCGCGCAAGGCGGTCTTTTAAATCTTTCTTAATCCCTCTTTTAATGGAGGGAAATTAAAGGCCGATTAAGCAGATTTTTTTACAGCTTCTAAAAGTTCGTCTTGACGTACTTTAAGTGCTTTTGGTAAGCGATCACCAAGTTTGTTGAACAATTCAGTGTGGCTTTCAAGTTCTTTGATCCATTGATCTTTATCTTGAGAAGTTACAAGCTCGAATTGCTCTTTAGTGAAGTCTGAACCAGTCCAGTTCAATTGTTCGTATGTTGGAACAAGGCCGATAGGTGTTTCAACAGCGTCTGCACGACCTTCACAACGGTCAATGATCCACTCAAGAACACGCATGTTTTGACCGAAACCAGGCCATACAAAGTTACCTTCAGCATCACGACGGAACCAGTTCACGTTGTAGATACCAGGAAGTTTATTGCCAGCAGCTTTAGCTTTAGCAGCAACTTCTTCACCAAGTTCTAACCAGTGAGAGAAGTAGTCAGCCATGTTGTAACCCGCAAATGGAAGCATTGCGAATGGGTCACGACGAACGATACCTTGTTGACCAACAGCAGCAGCAGTTGTTTCAGAGCCCATAGTTGCAGCTTTGTAAACACCGTCAACCCAGTCAAATGCTTCTGAAATTAGAGGCACTGTGTCTGCACGACGACCACCGAAGATGAACGCAGAAATTGGAACACCTGCTGGATTTTCCCAGTCAGCATCAATAGAAGGACACTGACCAGCTGAAACAGTGAAACGAGCATTTGGATGAGCTGCTTTTTCTTCGCCGGTGTGTGGTTGACCTTTCCAGTTAGTCAGGTTAGCAGGCGCTTCTTTAGTCAGACCTTCCCACCATACTTCACCTTCGTCAGTTACAGCAACGTTAGTATAGATTACGTCTTTATGAAGAGTCGCCATACAGTTCGGGTTAGTCTTGGTATTTGTACCAGGTGCTACACCGAAGAAACCAGCTTCAGGGTTGATTGCATATAAACGACCATCTTCACCTGGTTTGATCCAAGCAATATCGTCACCTACAGTTTCAATTTTCCAACCTTCGTAACCCGCTGGTGGAATCAACATCGCGAAGTTTGTTTTACCACAAGCAGAAGGGAATGCAGCTGCGATGTAGTGTTTTTCGCCTTGTGGGTTAGTCACACCAAGGATGAGCATGTGTTCAGCTAACCAACCTTGTTGACGACCCATAGAAGATGCAATACGTAAAGCTAGGCATTTTTTACCCAACAATGCGTTACCGCCGTAACCAGAACCGTAAGACCAGATTTCACGAGTTTCTGGGTAATGAACGATGTATTTTTCAGGGTTGCAAGGCCAAGCAACGTCTTTTTGACCTTCTTCAAGCGGAGCACCAACAGTGTGTACGCAAGGAATGAAGTCACCGTCAGTACCAAGTACGTCATAAACAGCTTTACCCATACGAGCCATTTTAGACATGCTTACAGCAACGTAAGGAGAATCAGTAAGTTCGATACCGATGTGAGCAATATGAGAACCTAAAGGACCCATAGAGAAAGGAACTACGTATAAAGTACGGCCTTTCATTGAACCGTCAAATAAACCATTCAGACGAGCACGCATTTCAGCTGGAGCTTCCCAGTTGTTTGTTGCGCCTGCATCTTCTTGTTTTTCAGAACAGATGTAAGTACGACCTTCAACACGAGCAACGTCAGAAGGATCAGAATTAGCAAGGTAAGAACCAGGATGTTTTTCTTGGTTAAGTTCTTGCATAGTGCCGTTAGCGATCATCAAGTCGATATAACGTTGATATTCTTCTGCGCTACCGTCACACCATTCGATTTTTGCTGGTTTGGTTAATTTGGCAATTTCTTCCACCCAAGCAATGAGCTTAGGGTGACGAACGAATTCTGGTGCGTTCACTTGGGTCATGGTGAGGCCTATCTCAAAAATGTACTAACCGTACAAAGTATAATCTGCATCATGGGATACATCATGCAGATAAAAGATGAAAAAAAAGTGGCTGTATTAAAGCATAAAATCATAAAAAAAATAAGACTAAAGAAGTGGTAGATTTTTTTTGGTAGTTAATGCTATTTATATTAAATATAGATAAAATACAATAACTTAACATATTATATGGTGAATTTTAACTTTATTTATTAACGTGATGGACAATATTTTATATAGTTATTTTTAATAAAAACAAAAAGTTGCATGTAATTGATATTTGAGAATTATTATTGATTAAATAAATGGTGGTAATTCGATTTTTACATAAAGGCGCTATTATTTGCTGTTAAATTCGACAAAATACAATACTAAGCGGCCAAGATGTATAAAAAGTGATTAAACAAGCCAAGCCTTTATCTATTATCTATAATAAAAAATCAGGATTTCATGCTGCAAACAAAGATGAAGTCTACGAGGAACTTGTGCGGATATTATCCGATCATAATTTCGAAATACAGTCATTTGAGCTTGGGCAGGAAGCGAGTTTTGATACTTTAATGAGCAAGGTATTTGCACGCCATAAAGACCCTGATAATTTGGGTGTTGTGGTTGCTGCAGGTGGTGATGGAACCTTAAATGCTGTTGCTCATCAGTTGATGCATACCGATATTCCTATGGGGGTCTTACCTTTGGGCACATTTAATTATGTGGCGCGGGTACTCAATATTCCTCTCGATTTAATTCAAGCGGCACAGGTGATTGCGACAGGCAATAATCGGCAAGTACATGTGGCGCAAATCAATGAACATATCTATTTAAACAATGCCAGTTTGGGCTTGTATCCTTTATTTATACAAAAAAGAGAGTTTTATAATCAAAAGTTTGGTCGTTTCCCATTACATGCTTATACCTCAGGTTTGGATGTGCTGATTCGAGATCGTAAAGAGCTGAAATTGGAAATCGAAGTGGATCATCATATTTATCCAGTCAAAACGCCCTTGATCTTTTTTGGCAATAATCAATTGCAATTGGCCGATTTAAACTTGCAAATTGCTAAGGATGCAGAGGCAGGTAAAGTTGCAGGTGTGGTGGTCGCAAAAAGTGATAAGAAAACGTTATTTAAAATTTTATGGCAGTTAATCCGTGGCAATATCGACAAAGCACCAGATGTGTATAGTTTCGCCGCTGATGAAGTCACCATACATACCCAACGAAAAAAAATGGCCGTTGCTGTGGATGGTGAGATTGTAGAAATGAAACCGCCGCTTAAAATTCGAGTGCAAAAACAAGCCTTAAAGATACGGGTGCCACATGATACTGCATCTGTCTGATCTGCATTTCGGCACTGAAAAGCCAGAGTGTATGCGCGCTATTCAGCAATTTTGTCGTGAACAGCGTATCGAGGCCGTGGTTGCCAGTGGAGACTTGACCCAACGTGCGCGTTATCGTCAGTTTTATGCATGTAAGCAATTTTTAGAAAGCTTAAAGCTGCCTTATATCGTTGTGCCGGGGAATCATGATATTCCGCTATATCATTTATGGAACCGTGTTTTTAGCCCTTTTGCACGTTATCAACTTTTTTTTGGTGCCATGGAAAATGTACTGGAAACCGAGCATTTTTATTTAATTGGGATCAATAGTATTCGCCGTCGTTACCATACGCGAGGGCATGTATCGCTCGAGCAAATACATCATGTCGAGGAGTTACTTAAACATGCGCCGCCCAATAAAGTGAAATTAATCATAGCGCATCAACCTTTTTATACGCCGCCCAATGACCCGCATGGTGTGAAAGATTGTCCTGTTCAAGGGCGTTTGGCACTCGAACAGTGGAGTCAACACGGTTTAAATGGTTTATTGCATGGACATTTACATGTTCCAGCCAGCTATGACCTCAATCAGATTTATGCTTTAAGTGCTGCGCATCCAGTTTGGGATATTCATGCTGGAACTGCAACGTCATATCGCCTACACGAGAACCTTGCCAACAGTTTTAATGTCATTGATGAGCAGATGAATGTGCAGCATTATTTTTATCATTCAAAATTAAAAATATTCGAAGAAAATCTTAGTACTCATATTTTGGATGAGCTTTAATCCTTTAAATTTAAATTTTGAAGAAAAAAAATACAAAAAAATGAAAAAAATTAAATTTTGCCCTTGAAGGGTTTTTTTCCATCCCCACAAAAGTGTCATCTAAATTATTTTTTGTCGATGGCTTATGGAAATCAAAATGTCATCGTCTTTTATCTAGTAAATAGACTTAGTCTGGAGTTAACTATGAGCAATATTCGTCCTTTGCATGACAACGTTGTGATTCGCCGTGTTGAAAAGGAAACTAAAACTGCTGGTGGTCTTATTTTAAGTACTTCAGCAGCTGAACAACCTGCTCAAGGCGAAGTAATCGCTGTAGGTAATGGCAAAGTAACTGACAATGGCGTACGTGCATTAGACGTTAAAGTTGGTGACAACGTATTGTTTGGCACTTATGCCGGTACAAAAGTAAAAGTAGCAGGCGAAGAGCTTCTTATTATGAAAGAGTCTGACATCTTAGCGGTACTTGAAGCTTAAGTTTCGTACACGCATTTAGACCCTTTTATTCATCATAAATTGTTAAAAATTTTAAAAAGATTCGGAGTTAGACATGTCAGCTAAAGACGTAAAATTTGGTGATTCAGCGCGTTCAAAAATGATCGCGGGTGTAAATGTACTTGCAGATGCTGTAAAAGTGACTTTAGGTCCTAAAGGCCGTAACGTTGTCATCGACCGTTCTTTCGGTGCGCCGCACATCACTAAAGATGGTGTTTCTGTTGCTAAAGAAATCACGTTAAAAGACAAGTTTGAAAACATGGGCGCTCAGCTAGTTCGTGAAGTGTCTTCAAAAACCAACGACATCGCGGGTGACGGTACAACAACTGCAACTGTTCTTGCACAAGCAATCCTTAATGAAGGGATTAAATCAGTAACTGCGGGTATGAACCCAATGGATCTTAAACGCGGTATCGACATCGCGGTTAAAGCTGTAGTTGCTGAAATTAAAGCGACTGCAAAACCTGCATCTGACTCTAAAGCGATTGAACAAGTAGGTTCTATTTCTGCGAACTCTGACACCACTGTTGGTAAACTTATTGCTCAAGCAATGGAAAAAGTCGGTAAAGAGGGTGTAATTACAGTTGAAGAGGGTTCAGGCTTTGAAGATTCTCTAGATGTTGTAGAGGGTATGCAGTTTGACCGTGGTTACATCAGCCCGTACTTTGCAAACAAACAAGATACACTAACAGCTGAACTTGAAAACCCATACATTCTTCTTGTTGATAAAAAAATCAGCAACATCCGCGAATTAATTGCTGTACTTGAAGCTGTTGCTAAAACAGGTAAACCGCTTCTTATCATTGCTGAAGATGTTGAAGGTGAAGCACTTGCAACTCTTGTTGTAAACAACATGCGTGGCATTATCAAAGTTTGTGCTGTTAAAGCACCTGGTTTTGGTGATCGTCGTAAAGCGATGCTTCAAGACATCGCTATTTTAACAGGCGCGACTGTAGTTTCTGAAGAGGTTGGTATGTCTTTAGACCAAACTACACTTGAGCACTTAGGTACAGCGCATAAAGTTACTGTTTCTAAAGAAAACACAGTAATTGTTGATGGTGCAGGTGTTGCAGAGCAAATTGCTGAACGTGTAACTCAAATTCGTGCTCAAATTGAAGAATCAACTTCAGAATACGATAAAGAAAAACTTCAAGAACGCGTTGCTAAATTGGCAGGCGGTGTTGCTGTAATCAAAATCGGCGCTGCAACTGAAGTTGAAATGAAAGAGAAGAAAGATCGCGTTGACGATGCACTTCACGCAACTCGCGCTGCAGTTGAAGAAGGTGTTGTAGCGGGTGGTGGTGTTGCACTTGTTCGTGCTGCGAAATCACTTGAAGGCGTGACTGGCGCGAATGATGACCAAAATGTTGGTATCAACATTTTACGTCGTGCGATTGAAGCGCCGCTTCGTCAAATCGTTGCAAACTCTGGTGATGAGCCTTCAGTTGTAATCAATGCTGTGAAAAACGGTGAAGGTAACTTCGGTTATAACGCTGCAACTTCAGAGTATGGCGATATGCTTGAAATGGGTATTCTTGACCCAGCGAAAGTAACACGTTCTGCGCTTGAGCATGCTGCATCTGTTGCGGGCTTAATGCTTACAACTGAATGTATGATCACTGAAATTCCAGAAGATAAACCTGCTATGCCTGATATGGGCGGTATGGGTGGCATGGGCGGTATGATGTAAGCTAATTGCTGCAAGATAAAATTAAACCCTGCATTTTGCAGGGTTTTTTTTGTGATGTGTGTTGTAAATATGTGATTATTTGAATAACATAACGCAAATTAATGTAAAACATGTGATCATTTTTATTCTTTATATTGAGAATAAGAAATTGTTATTGATTTGTATGATTTATATATTGGAATATTTAAAATTTTAATTTATGATTTTATCAACATGTTCTTTATAAGAATAGCAATGATAAATCAAGACGGTAAGCGAATAAAATGCATGAATAAACATTCAAAAGTATTCGATCCCAATTGTGAAAAAATTCTCGTGAGTAAAAAAGAGTTACAGATGCTTTACAAGACAATACGTGACTATGAAGAGAGAATTAATTTATACGAGCTTGAAAATAAAAAATATTTAAAATTGTTGAATAAGGATAGTTCTATCTCTGAATGAATTGGTCAATTAAATCTTTGATGATTTGTTTTTGACTTGCATTCAATGTCCGAAATTTTAAAAAATAATCAAGTTCTGATTGATCATTTGACTCAAGATTGGATGATCCTAATGTGTTGTCGCCAAAGCGTAACCACTGGCTAGTGACATTGAGCCAAATAGAAAGAATAGCCAGTTTATCTTGATTTGGAATCGCTTTACCTAATAACCAATTATTTGCCGATTGCACTGAAACAGGAGCGCCATCATATCTATGATTAAACTCTTTTGATAAATAAGTTGGGCTAATAGGGTGATTTGAATCTATTAGTGCCTGTTTCAAGCGTTCACTAAAAGCTAACTTTTCTTGTAGATTACTCATATTTCATTGATTCTGCTTACAATAATTAAGGACTCTTAAATGTAACAGAATGTCGATAAGAGTTCGGTAAATTCAAATGTCAATTGTAGGAAATAGCCAAATAAATAACAATCATTTTTCGTCTAATTATTGATAAATAAGAGTAATTTTTTGTAAGGAAGAATAAACGATATGTGTTTACTAGTAATCAAATATTGATTGATTAAAAAGTAAAAGTTAAAGGAAATATAATTCTTTAGTATTAATTGCATTATATAAAAATATAAAAAAAACAATAAATTATAGTATTTCTTGTGCAAAAAAAGGAATTAAAATATTTTTTATTTAAAAATAAATCAAATTTTGATTGATATTAATGTTTCATTTTGTATATTATTGCCACAGCACCGCAGGGGCGGTTGGCTATGAATTGCGGATTCTCCAGAACGACCACGCATTCGTATCAGTTTTGCTGGTTTACATCAATCCTAGGGTAGACCAGTCTTTTTATAAAAATTGAAGGAAATTTATATGAAATTTCAAAAGACACTTTTAGCAGCTAGTCTTGCAGTAGTAGCCTTGTCAACAAATGCTAAAGTAGCTAATCCAACCCAGCAATCAGAAGGTATTTTTGATGTTGATTATATTTATTCACCTGTATTAAATACTGGTAATAATTGGGTAGACTTAGGTACGGGCACGGTTACAGGAACAACGGGCCCTACAGGATCTTCACAAACTTATGAGATCTTTAATTATAAGACTGAATCTGGTAAGAATGTTGTTAGTTTGACTAAATTAGGTTCTACGACTTCTGAAGGTTACTTTGAGATTGTTACTGACAAAGTAACAGGTCAAAGCCGTTTAGTTGAATACAAAGGTAGCGATGTTCTTTTAAATACTTTGTCTGATGGTGGTCAGTTGAGTGATGCTACCACTGGTACAATAGTTACTGGTTATGAATTAAAAGAAGTTAATGATGAACATCTGATTTATGGCTATCAAGGTAATGTTGGTGCAGCAAACAGAATTCTTGAGGGTGCATATATTAATCCAGAAGGTGAAACTGAAGAGTTTGAAGGTACTTTAGTGCAACCAGGTGCTTCTGTAAGTAAATATGTGAATACGGGTATTATTGGTAACACTGGTGCTTACAATGCTGCTGGTCAGCCAGTTGATGTATCTAAAAATATTTATGGTGTAAGTGCTAAAGATGGCAACAATTTTGTTGCATTAACAGGTAATGGTATTGCATTAGCTGATCTTAGCTTAGGCACTCTTCAGTATGACGGCAGTGTTATTACAAATGAAAAACAAGTAGGTGCAGCAAATAGTTCGACATTAAAAACTCGTCAATATACTATTGATGGTCGTACAATTCTTGAAGTTTATAATGATGACGCTGGTAATGAAGTTGCTTCAAAATTCTATGCAGCAACTGAAAATGCTGATGGTAATTATACACTGGCAGGAGTTGCTGATGTAACAGCAGCAGATGTAGCTGATTTATTACCAACTCGTACAGGTACAGCAACATATACAACTGGTAAATTTGAACAAGCAGTTGTTCATAATACAATTACTAATAAAAATGTAACTTATAGCGAATCGGTTACATCTGTAGATAAATCTAAACTTCAAGCAGGTATTGTAAAAACTACTGGTGTTACTGGTGCTACTGCAGTCGCTAATGAAAACGTTGGTGAGGCTACTATCAAAACTACTCAATCAGTTTCAACTGGTGTGATTAATAAAGTAGATGACCAAAACGTTTATGGCGTTGAAGTTAAGAAAACGACTGTTGATTCAGAAGGTAAGCAAACTACTGCAACAACAAAAATCACTGCTGACTATGTTGACTCTGGTGATTTCCGTATCAATGGCGTAAGTATTGTTGATAGCATCAAATCTTCTGTTGATGGGGCTGTAGCAGGTGCATCAGAAGCTATCGATGCTAAAGTTGCTGAAGTAGACTCTAAAATTGTTGAAGTTGATGCTCGTTTAACTCAATTCAATACTACTGCTGCTAACTTAAATTCACGTGTTGATCAATTAAATTCACGTGTGAACGAAGTTGAAGAAAAAGCTTACCGTGGTGTTGCAATTGCTTTAGCTGCTCAACAACAAATTCCTAACATTGGTGCAGGTCAATTTGCAGTATTTGGTGGTGTTGGTCACTACGAAGGTGAATCTGCTGGTGCTCTAGGTATTGCAAGCGTATTTGCTGACGGTCGTACTTCACTTAGCGCTGCAATCGGTGTTGCAGGTGGTAGCGAAGTTGGTGGTCGTGTAGGTCTTTCTTATGTATTTGGCGGAAAATAATTAACCCGTTAATACATTTGGATTAAACAAAAAATCCCCGCTTTTGCGGGGATTTTTTATGACTAATATATGACTACAAATGTTAAATAAAACGCTAATCAAGCTTTTTGGTAAGCTGGAAATTTAATTCAGGCATTTCCAATTTTTCACCTTTATCACCACGAAGCTCAATAAAGTTTTCACCTACAAAATAAATTCGATTGTCGCCTTGGGCATCAAGTTGAATCATCCCAGGTTGATCTGGCAAAAACTTAAAACTGCCTTTTACTTTATTTTCAGTGTTTGCAGGCTTACCTAAAAATTCTTGGCTAAGCTCATAGCTTTTATCGAGTTTGAGTTCAAGCTCAGTTTCAATCCCTTTGCAATCATGGCAAGGCAGAATTCCTTTATATTCACCTGCCCAATCAAGTGCATTTTCGGTGTTATCACCTGTGGCAATCGGACTTTCTGAGGCAGCGTCTGTATTAGCAATGACATTATTATCTGGGGGTGTCGCAGTTTCAGATTCATTGCTGGTCTTTGAGCATGCCGTTAGGGTTGCACTGACTATACAGAGAGCGAGCATTAGTTTTTTCATGAGATTTATACACCGTATGTACCCAATATAATACTAAGCGTGACTTTTATTGCTCAAGAAAAATAGCCTATTCCTGTTAACAATTGTGTGTTTGGTTAATACATCAAAACAGACATTTGATTTTTAAAATTCGTAAATAGTGAAATATTGGTGATTTACCTAAAAGTGAACGCTAAAGGACATTTATATATTAATTGGTGAATAACTGAACAATATAGGCTTTTATAATTATTTTGCGTTGTTAAACTCTGCGGCATAGAAAAAACTGTCGGTGCAAATTGTGTTTGAAAAAACAGCGGAAAAAAGTCTGAACTTAATGGGGTGGCAAATTGATAACCATTGGGATTTAAATATCGACCAATGTGTCATGATTGCAGCGCCACATACCAGTAATTGGGATGCACTTTATGCACGCCTTGCCCTGAAAGCTTTAGGGGTAAATGTTCGTATCACGATTAAAGACAGTTATATGAAATTCCCGTTTGGGCCTTTTGTACGTGCTATGGGCGGAATAGGTATTAATCGTCGTCCAAAACAAGATGGTGAAGCACGTCAAAGTATGGTTGAGCTCATGGCTGACTTATTTAAGCATCATCCCAAATTAGTCATGTTGGTAACCCCTGAAGGGACACGCGCCAAACAAGAGAAGTGGAAAACCGGTTTTTATCATGTTGCTATGCAAGCGGGTGTGCCGATTGCTTTAGCCTATATGGACTATGCGCAGAAAAAAACGGGTGTGGGTAAAATTGTTTATCCTACAGGCGATTATGAAAAAGATATGGCTGAAATCATGGATTTTTACGCGCAAATTCATGCCAAATTTCCTGAAAAATTCAGTGTCGATACACGCTATCACTAATCCAACAAACCAATAAAAAAGGACAGCATCGGCTGTCCTTTTTTATGTTTAGATTCTTCTGTTTAGATTTTTATGTTGATTTTAATCATTAAAGTCGGGATGAATACCGCCCAGATTTTGACATGCCGCCTTATAAATAATGTATTGCTGGTCAACCACATCGATGAGCGGAATACGAAATAACTTTTCGCCTTGCTTATAGCTATCGATATAAGACACGACTTTTTGTTTGCTTGATGCTAGTTTTTCTTCATGGAAAGTTGTAATCGAGCTATGAGTCATATGTGAACTTTCAATATTATTGCATTGAAAATGGGAGAGTAGTTTTTCAGCTTTTTTAATTTCGCTGGACGTGCCAAACATACAGCCGCTAAGCAGAGTCACACCTGCAAGCAGGATGAACTTTTTCATGGTTTTATTTTAAGCAAAATTATGAGGTGCAATATTCTATTAATTTTCGACAAAAAAATTAATCACTTTTTTACCATTTGGCTAATTTTTATTTAAATGTGAACTGTGTCATTGTTACAAGATGTGAATGTCTAACTGAGAAGGGGTTTTTCTAGAATGACTTGGATAAATATCTTTAGGTTTGGAGTCATCAGGTTAAGATACTCATCGTCACCAAGAAGCAGCCTGAAGAGAATAGAAGACCTAATACAATATGTTTAAATTGGCGTTCTGAAATGCGATAAAAAAGTTTGGCACCAAAAATCACTGGAAAAGCCATAATCACCAAAAGCACGGCTAAATAGGGCAGATGTTCACGATGGATGATCCCTTGTAGCAGATAGCTAATGAGTGTGACGAGCTGAATGGCTAAATTGAAATGTCGCAAAATATAGCGTTGTTCTGCTTTGGGTGTATTTTTCAGCATGAGCCATGCAGAGGGTAATGCACCACAAAAGCCTCCAAGACCACCCAAGATTCCAGCAATATATCCGATACTAGAATCCGCCCATTTCCCTGTCTTTTGGATGAATGAAAATTTTGGATTAAAAAATAAAATTGGGCACCAAAACATTAAAAAAGCGCCCAAAACCAATTTAAATGTATCTGGATTAATGCTGTCTAATAAATAGGTACCTAGCGGCACACCTAAAATTCCTGCAATTAAATAGGTATAAATGATTTTTTTATTGATCGGAATGCTTTTGCGTTCTGATGATAATGAAATGAAGTGGCTATAAATTGAAGCGCAGACGACCAAGGGTGCTGCTATTTGCGGGGGAAGTATCCAAACCCAAAATGACATTGCGATAAGGGCGAATGCAAACCCTGTTAATCCTTGTACGAATCCCGCAAAGATGGCACCAAGAATAAAAATCAGCCAAGTCATTAAATTACAGCTTTGAAATACGTGGCGCTATTGTAGTGAATTTTTCTATATAAATGTGACTGACTGAGTAAATGTAGCAAAATTGGACATCAAATCATGAATATTTAAATACAGCATATCTACACAGACTTCCGATTAAATTCATTTCCATAAGTGAAAATGCTCTTCATCAAAGAGGAGTGCTACACATGCTTAAACAAGTTGCTTTGCTATCTGTAGTTGCAGTTACATTTACAGGGTGTGTCGTGGCGCCATTTGATGATGGCCGATACCATTCGAATCAATATGGCTATGCAAATCAATATGGTTATTCAGGTCAATATGGGGGGGCATACTGACAGCGCTATGACTCAAGTCAGCGTTATGACCGTTCATATGGTCGAGTGAATAGCCCGCAACATCGACCAAACTCACCACGACCGAATTCGAATAGCCGTCCAGACGATATATATAAACCAAATGCGCATAAACCGAATGTACAGAAACCTTCATCTCAGCATCCGTCAAATGTTCAGCGTCCAAGCACAAAGCCTCAGACGCCAGCTAAACCCAATACAAGCAAGCCTCAGCAGCAAAAACGTCCAAAAGTGACGCCCGTGGATAAAGCTAAAACCCCAGGTGGATTTAACAGCCAGCGTCCACTTCGACCACAGGTTTAATGATTTTCAAGTAATAAAAAAGGACGCATTGGCGTCCTTTTTTGTGTGTATTTGCATTAAGCCTTTTTATATAAGCCTGCACGCACCGTTCCAGCTTTGGTTTGTTTGATTTGCTGCCAAGTGCTCGGCAGTTTTAACTGAGCAAGATCACGATCAGCTTCGATATAAATTAAACCATTGTCTGCAATGCAGGGATCGACCAACTCAGCAAGTTCCTGCCATAAATCAAGACTATAAGGGGGATCTAAGAAAATCAGATCAAATTGGTCTTTCAAGTTAGGAATGGCTTGTTGAGCCGTCATGTTTTTGAGTTGCACACGTTGTTTGCTAACTCTTAAAAGTTCTAAATTGTCCATGAGAAACTTCACTTGGGTGTGATCAGGTTCAATTAAAACGGCTTCTGCTGCGCCACGTGAGAGTGCTTCAAACGACAAAGCACCTGAACCTGTACACAGGTCGAGAACTTTGGCATTTTGAACATCCCACATGAGCCAGTTAAATAATGTCTCGCGGACACGGTCAGGTGTAGGGCGTAAACCGTCAATACTGGCAAAAGGCAGTTGACGGCGTTTCCATTCACCCCCAATGATTCTTAATTGATTTTTCATGAATTATTCCTCATCGGTTGCATGTGCTGCACTGGCAGCACGAGGTGGGGTATTTGCAGTATTCGATTGTTGAGTTGCACTGTTGTTCTGCTGAGCTGTTGGGCTCGCATTTGGATCGGCAGATAAAATATTTGAGCCGCTTGGTAATTCACTCGGTTTTAGACCCGCAGTCATGAGACCACCGCTAATTTGATGGCTTGCAGGACGAATTGGATTCTTTTTACGTGTTAATAACCAGTAGTCAAACATCGGTTTCGCAATTTGAGCAGCAGAACCACCGTGACGACCATTTTCCCAAACGACGGCAATCGCAATTTCAGGTTTTTCCGCAGGGGCAAAACCAACAAATAAACCATGGTCAAGTTGACGCTCTGTCAATAAAGATTCGTTATAGCGTTTACCTTGGGCAATACTTTTAACCTGTGCAGTTCCTGTTTTACCTGCTATTTGATACATTGGGGTACGAATACCACGACCGGTCCCTGTTTGAACCACATCAATCATGGCATCACGCATTTTGATCCAATCATCTGGCTTACCATTAAATTGAATGCGACCATTCGGGGCGTTATGTACTTTGTGGACTTTAGCGCCTTTACTTTCACGCAAAACGTGAGGTGTAACATGAGAGCCTTGATTAGCGGTAATGGCAGTTGCCATCGCCAGTTGTAATGGTGTTGCTGTAAATGCACCTTGACCAATACTGACAGAAATGGTTTCACCTTTAAGCCAGTTGGACTTCCGTGTGCGAAGCTTCCATTCAGGATTTGGATATAGCCCCGTACTTTCACTTGGTAAATCTACACCGGTTTTTTCACCGAAGCCAAACTGACGCATCCAAGTATTCATTTTTTCAATGCCCATACGATAGGACAAGACATAGAAATAGGTATCGCAGGAAACGACTTGAGCTTTGTGTAAATTGACTGAGCCATGACCAGTTTTTTTGTGGTCACGGAAACGATGGCTGTCACCCGGAAGTGTGAAGTAGCCCGGATCGGAAATGGCAGTACTCCAGTCCACTAGACCATAATGAATACCACCTAGACCAAACATTGGCTTAATCGTTGAACCCGGTGGATAAGCCCCTTGCACAGCACGGTTATATAATGGCTGATCGAGGCTATCACGTAGTTCAGAATAATCTTTGCTGCTAATCCCGGTAACAAATAAGTTGGGGTTAAAACTAGGACTGGACACAAGAGCAAGAATTTCCCCAGTACGTGGGTCAATCGCCACAATTGCACCACGTCGATCTGCAAGCTGCTCTGAAGCGACCATTTGCAGTCCATAATCTAGGGATAAATATAAGTCATTACCACGAATCGGATCTTTACGACCTAGATGTCGTAACACATTACCAAAGGCATCGGCTTCAACCGACTCATTTCCCGGCATACCATGTAAAAGTTCTTCGTATGATTTTTCAACGCCAATTTTACCGATCAGGTTTGAGCCAGCGTATAAATCTTTATCAATCGATTTTAGTTCTTTGTCATTAATACGACCTACATAACCAATCACATGGGCAAACAGTTCGCCATGTGGATAGTAGCGAGTCATTTGGGTCTCTATATTGACACCCGGGAATTGATATTTCACCTCACTAAAACGGGCGATATCATTTTCATTTAAATTCAGTTTAATCGAAACGCGTTCAGTCTTTTTAGAGGTTTTAATCCGACTTTTGAAACGTTCGATGTCTTCATCAGTCAGTTCTAACAGAGGCGTTAGGCGCTCTACCGTATCATCAATGTCTTCAACATCCGCACGGCTCATGGTTGCTGAGAAAACCGGATAATTATCCGCTAATAACACACCATTACGGTCATAGATATAACCACGAGAAGGTGCAAGCGGTTGCAATCGAATTCGGTTTTGATCGGCAGCAGTCGAAAAGGTCTCATAACTTTTGATTTGCAAATATGCATATCGTGCCACAAGCAACAGCATAAAGAAGGAGACAATCCCTATCGAAATCACCACGCGATTACGATAAATCCGCTTTTCTTGCTGGACATTTTTTAAAGGATAATGCTGCTTCATACGCGATCGACTTAAAGACTGAGAGCTAAAATAACGGAAGAGGCATATTCTAGCGCAACTGACATTTTTTTGATAAATAAAAAAGACTCTGCTGTGATTGCAGTCTATATTTTGACTTTGCAGACATGAAAAATATGGGGCTTTGTGTATAACAGTTCATATTATTCTGCTAAAGTCGAAACGTATAAAAAAGGAATATTCCAAAAAATAATACTAAGGAAGTTTGTGAAAACAATGAATAAATTATATCCATTGCTTGCATTTATGATGCTCGGAAGCATCGCACATGCCAATGACAATTCATTTTTACCTGAGGCAAAATTAACAGGTGAGGGATATCAACCATGGAATGTTGGAGCCGGTTTTACTCAAAAAATTATTCACGTGAATGGTGAGTGGGTAAACCCATATGGCATTGCCTATGCAAAAGCTGGTGTTTTCTTGAACGATGATAAAACACCTGGTGGGCAAGTCGGCTTTCGTTACCCAGTTCATTTCACTGGCAAAGATAAAAATGGTTATTATATCGGAGCTTATGCGGGCCACATCGACTCCAAGAAAGTAGATGGTGAAGATGAAGCGCGTTTAGGTGGTGGTATCGATCTTGCTTATGTGATGTTGAGTGCCGAGCGTATTAGTACGTTTAGTGTAGGCTTGGGTGTGGGTGAAAAATTAGAAGACAAATCAGGTAATGTGATTGTGGAAACCGAACCGAGACTACAAATCTCATATACTTTAAGTTTTGGTTTGTAGTGAAAATAATCAACTTTATTTTATAACCGCACTCACTGAATAAAATTAAATATGGAAGTTATGCATGCTTGAGTACGTTAACGAATTGTGGCAAACCTTTTTGCAACGTCCCGATTTTTGGGCTGTGCTGAGTATTATCCCCGTTACCGCATTCGTTACCTGGGCACACGTTTGGATGGCACTGAAAATGGTGTTTTACCCAATTAATTTCTGGGGATTCCATTTAGGTCCCTTACCCGTGGGATGGCAGGGGATTGTGCCAAGAAAAGCTGGACGTATTTCTGGCATTATTACGGATAACACATTGTCTAAATTGGGTTCCTTGCGCGAGTTTTTGGATGCAATGGATCCTGAGGATATGGCGCGCATCATTGGTGAACAAGTTGGCTTTGAACTTGAACATTTGATTGATGAAGTCATGCTAGACCGAAATGCGGTACTTTGGGAAAACTTACCGTATTCGATTAAACGCCGTATTTATGCCCAAGCACATAAACAGCTGCCAAATACCTTAAAAGAACTCGTGACCGAACTGACCATGAACGTAGAGTCACTTGTTGACATGCGTGAAATGGTGGTGAGCCAAATGGAAGCGGATCGTCTCTTGATGGTGCGTATGTTCCTTAAAGTTGGCCAAAAAGAAATCAACTTTATTTGGCATATCAGTGCCTTGATTGGGATGTTCTTTGGTATCTTCCAGATGATCGTTTGGTTTGTGGTGCCTTGGCATTGGACGGTTCCATTTTGGGCAGCAATCTGGGGGTTTTTGACCAACTGGATTGCTATCTGGATGGTATTTAATCCCATTGAGCCGCACCCCGTTAAGTATTTACAATTATTTGAATTAACTAAAGATCGTAAATTCCCTTGGATTAAACCTGTGATTCCACGTATTGGAACGTACAATGTTCAAGGGGCGTTTATGAAACGCCAAGAAGAAGTTTCAGATGTATTCGCAAGTGTAGTCACAGAAGACCTAATTACGTTAAAATCCATCATGACCGAAATGATGTATGGCGGGAAGAAAGATAAGACCCGTCGCATTGTGAAACGTCATATTAATGAAATTATGGAATCTCCACTGGTTCGTACCTCATTACAGTTGTCTTTAGGTCCAAAAGAGTACGCAAAACTCAAGACAGACTTGATCGATCGCTCAATTGAAATTACGATGGTGCCTGTATGCGACCCTGCGTTTAATGCGAGCCGTGCACAGAAAATCTTTCAAATGTTTAGAGACCGTATTCGTGAGCTAACACCGAAAGAATTTCAAAATCTATTACGTCCTGCATTTCAGGAAGACGAATGGATTTTAATTGTCTTGGGTGGTGTAACCGGTTTTATCGCGGGTACAATACATTTGTTTGTGGCTTTCTTATAATTAGATGCTGGAAGATGATCTGAATCTTCGGTTCAGATCACTACATAGCGTCATATACAATGTTTAAAATGAGGATGTTTTTTTATGCGCATTATATTACTCGGACCACCTGGAGCAGGTAAAGGGACACAAGCTCAGTTGATCTGTAAGCGCTATGATATCCCACAAATTTCAACCGGTGATATGCTCCGTGCTGCGATTCGTGAAGGTACTGAATTAGGTCTACAAGCTAAAAGCGTCATGGATAATGGCGGCCTTGTATCTGATGAGCTTATTATTGGTCTTGTAAAAGAACGCATTGCTCAACCTGACTGTGTCAACGGCTGCATTTTCGACGGTTTCCCGCGTACGATTCCACAAGCTGAAGCGCTTGAAAACGAAGGTATCAGCATCGATCACGTAATTGAAATCGATGTACCTGACGAAGAAATCGTTCAACGTTTATCTGGTCGTCGTCAACACCCAGCATCTGGTCGTGTATATCACACCGTTTACAACCCACCAAAAGTGGAAGGTAAAGATGACGAAACTGGTGAAGACCTTGTTCAACGTCCGGATGACCAAGAAGCAACAATTCGTAAGCGTTTAGGTTCTTACCATGCCGAAACTGAGCAATTGGTTGGTTTCTACCAAGGTCGTGCAGCTTCTGGCGAAAACGCACCGACTTATGACAAATTAAATGGTCTTCGTCCAATCGATCAAGTTCAAACTGATTTGTTCGCGATTTTAGATCAGTCTAAATAATTCAGCTTTTTTGAATTTTTGACAATCAAAGAGTCCTACTGCATAGTGGGACTCTTTTTTTTATGTAGCTTTTAGGGCGAATCTGTTATGAAATTTGCTTTGGTTATAATGGTCATCATCGCTGTAGCGGTGTTATTGGGCTTATTATTTGTCAGCTTTAAAATGTTGCGTAAGGTGCAAGTGGAAGAAGCAGAGCAAGCTAAACTGAGCCCGAAGCAATATCGCTTACATCCAAAGCTGCAGCAAGAGTTTGATAAAAAAAACAAAGAACAAGATAAAAATTAAGCATCAACTCGATCAATTGATTTATACAAATTCCATCTACCCCGAAATTGAAGAGATTAATCTTCAATTTGGGTGGTTTTAATCGGTCTTAATGCGCCAAAGTCAAAACGGTCGGGCCAATTACATACATCAGACACGATACATTCATTGCATTTGGGTTTGCGGGCAATACAGGTATAACGTCCATGCAGAATCAGCCAATGATGTGAATCAACAATAAACTCTTTGGGGATGACTTTGACGAGTCGGTGTTCGACTTCCAGAACATTTTTGCCGACAGCCAATCCTGTTCGATTCCCTAAACGAAAAATATGCGTATCGACTGCCATGGTTGGTTGTCCAAAAGCAGTATTCAGCACCACATTTGCAGTTTTACGACCGACACCGGGTAAGGCTTCCAAATCTGCACGATTATTCGGAACGATACTGTTATGCTTCTCAATGAGCATCTTGCAGGCTTTAATGACATTTTCCGCTTTTGAGTTATACAGGCCAATGGTCTTGATATATTCCTTCAGTCCGTCAACACCTAACGCATAAATAGCTTCAGGAGTATTTGCTACTGGAAAAAGTTTATCTGTGGCTTTGTTGACACTGACATCTGTGGCCTGAGCAGATAGGGTAACAGCCACTAAAAGTTCAAATGGACTACTATAATTGAGTTCAGTTTTCGGGTTAGGGCGTTGCTCACGTAAGCGTTCAAAAAAAGTTTGAATTTGCTTCTTAGTCATGTTTTTAACAGCCATGATTAAGCCCCTTGCAGTTGTGTTAGTTGTAGCGTGAGCGTATGGAGTAACTCACGTTTTTTTGCATCTTCTCGAACACTCAGTTGTTTTTCTAACTTTTTGATTTGTGTTCGAATTTTAGCAAGTTCAATGGTGGTTTTTGCATCGAGCTGCACGACTGGCGTAGTTGGTTTTTCTACGACTTCAATGACCGGCACCGAGTCTGTCTGGGTCGAAAATTGGGCAAAAAGTTCCGTATCAATTTCTGCGCGTACAACAGGGCCTTTACGATGAATTCGGCGCTTTTCCTCACGTTGAATATGTGCATAGTAGCGGCGACGTAAATCATTCTGTTCTGCGATTCGAACGGCTTCAGATGGCACTTGATCAAGCTCTTCGACAAGGTCGATACAATCCACTGGACAAGGTGGAATGCAGAGTTCGCAGCCCGTACATAAATCCATCAAGACGGTATGCATCAATTTGCCTGAGCCAATAATGGCATCAACAGGGCAGGCACTAATACATTTGGTACAACCAATACATTCATCCTCACGAATCACAGCTTTAACCCGTTGCGGGCGTCCATCACTTTGGATTGGCCAAACGCTGGCTTCTGCTGTTAAGTGTGGACGATTTAATAACGCTGCTAGTGAATCTGCCACAGGTTGACCACCGGGTACACATTTATTGGCTTCTTCTCCTTCACTGATGGCTTTGGCATAGGGTAAGCAGCCGTCTCGGTGTCCACAAAGTCCACATTGAGTTTGTGGCAATAGGGCATCAATTTGTTGGATGAGGGAAATTTCAGAAGTCATGGGTAGTCGAGAGTACAAATGAAGGCAGAGAAAAATCAAAGAGGACGTTGAATTCTAGCATGTTTCAGTATGAATTGCTGTGCGCAAAAATGGGTCTATAGATGCATCATAAATGAGCAAAATAATTCATTAAAATATTCCTAAAAGGAATAATATTTATAACTAAAATATCTGAGTAATCAATTTAAATCGCTGTTCTATAAAGAATTTAAAGATTTTTTAAAAAAACTATTGCTGATTAGTTACAAAAGATATTTAATATTTTGCGCCAAAATATATCTTTGATCAAAATTGTGATCAATTTTGATCCATACATCTGCTGAGGATTAAGCGTTGAAATATAACAGCCTTAACGACTTCCTAGACTACGTTAAAACACGTGATGAACATCAACCTGAATTTCTTCAAGCTGTTGAAGAAGTAATGACGAGCCTTTGGCCATTCATCGAAAAGAACCCACAATATGCTGACTACGGTTTGCTAGAACGTCTTGTTGAGCCTGAGCGTGCAATTCAGTTCCGTGTTTCATGGGTAGATGACAAAGGTCAAACTCAAGTTAACCGTGCTTTCCGTGTTCAATACAACTCAGCAATTGGTCCATTCAAAGGTGGTATGCGTTTCCACCCATCAGTGAACCTTTCAATTCTTAAATTCTTAGGTTTTGAACAAACTTTCAAAAATGCTTTAACTACACTTCCTATGGGTGGTGGTAAAGGTGGTTCAGATTTTGACCCTAAAGGTAAATCTGAAGGCGAAATTATGCGTTTCTGTCAAGCATTAATGATCGAATTATACCGTCATCTTGGTTCTAACACTGACATCCCAGCGGGTGACATCGGTGTAGGTGGCCGTGAAGTGGGCTACATGGCTGGTATGATGAAAAAATTAAGCAACGACACAGCATGTGTGTTCACTGGTAAAGGTTTAACTTTCGGTGGTTCACTTGCACGTCCTGAAGCAACTGGTTACGGTACTGTGTATTTCGCTGAGGAAATGCTAAAAACTCGTGGCGATAGCTTTAAAGATAAAGTTGTAACGATTTCAGGTTCTGGTAACGTTGCACAATACGCTGCTGAAAAAGCAATGTACTTGGGTGCGAAAGTGGTTTCACTTTCAGACTCAGCAGGTACTGTATACGTAAAAGACGGTTTCACAACTGAACTTCTTGCTGAAGTAATGGAATTGAAAAACGTTAAGCGTGGCCGTATTTCTGAATTTGCATCTAAGCACGGTTTTGAATATTTAGAAGGTCAACGCCCTTGGTCAATCAAATGTGATATCGCGCTGCCATGTGCAACTCAAAATGAATTAGATGAAGCTGATGCTGAAGCCCTTCTTGCTAATGGCGTAATCTGTGTTGCTGAAGGCGCAAACATGCCATCTACTTTGGCTGCAGTTGAGAAATTCGTTGAAGCGAAAATTCTTTATGCACCAGGTAAAGCTTCAAATGCAGGTGGTGTTGCAACTTCTGGTCTTGAAATGTCTCAAAACGCAATTCGTTTGGGTTGGACTTTCGAAGAAGTTGACGAGCGTCTACACGCGATCATGAAAGAAATTCACCGCAACTGCGTGAAATACGGTACTGAAGAAGATGGTACTGTGAACTACGTAAACGGTGCGAACATTGCAGGTTTCGTAAAAGTTGCTGACGCAATGCTTGCTCAAGGCGTTTACTAAGTTCTCTGTAAGCTGAACTGAAAACCGAGGCTTCTGCCTCGGTTTTTTTATGGCTTAATGGTTTGGAATATATTGGATTCTTAATTAGTGCTCATCTGGGTAAGTTGGATTTCGCTATCCATAACACTGAAGTGAAAATTTAAGGGGTGGCTGAGTAAACGTTTAATATCAAGCTCTTTCTGATGTAATTGTGGGCAGAACTTCATTGTACTCCCTACATCATAATTGTGGCCAATGCGATTACAGCCATTAAAAAATGTCATACGGCCATTGTTGAATTTGAGAGTTATTTGGGCGGGTAAAGCCTTATTTTCTACGAGAACCCACGTCTTTTGAGTTAATTGTTTTGCTTCAAAATCGCGTCAATGGGTAATTCGCTGTATGCTTAAAAATATCTGTCTGTTGATTGCGATTCGTCAGGATGAATTCAGTAATATGCAAGAAGTAGCTTTAGATTAACATCGCTAAAGCGTTGGCTGAACAGTACATCGTGATTTGAATACTATGCATATCCAATCAGCGTTTGCGGTTGTGTAGATATAAAAAAACCGAGGCGATGACCTCGGTTTTTTATCGGCTGTAACTTACAACGTACCTTTTACGGCTTCACGTTCGACTGACATATCAAAAATATAGGCATATTTTGATTGGTCAGCAGCAGGGTTTTTACGTTCAAAACGTTTTACGCGAATAATTTGGCGTTCTGTAGGAGTGTGCTTAAAGCCTTCAATTTGATCGTAAAATAAAGTCCAGTCTTTATCAACTTGTGTTTTTAAGCCTTTTTCATCGTACTTCACTTCACGTACTTGCAAACAAGTTTGTGGAGCAACACCTGTACATTGTTTAGTTTCAGGGCTGATTTCAAGGAAAATCGTTTCGCCTTGCGAGTTGTACTGAGTTTCAGGTGTTAATTTTCCAGTGAAAACCAGTTTTTCACCTGTTGCAGAGATAATGGTTAAAGTTGGATTTTGTGGATCTGTGGTATTTAAAACAAAAGGTGCTTTACGGTCACTAAAGAGTGAAGATGCAAGTCCTTCTTGTTTCATCGCATTATCAGGACACGCCATCATGGTAGATGCAATGTTACCTGTTACAAGTGTATTGTGTTCCACTTTCCATTGGGTTGACATGCTATTACAGCTGGTTGAAATACCCAAAGTGCCATTTTCTAGAAAATTTAAAACTAAAGGTTTTGGTGCATTTTCAGTGGTGGTGCTCCATTGATATGAAGCTAAAGTTTTATCAGCATTTTGTTGTTGTAATACGCTCACGGCTAAATCTCCAGCTTTTTGGATATCGCTTGATTGACATGCTGCAAGGGCTAAAGGGAAGAGGGCGATCGCTAAATATTTTAATTTCATTACGCTAACTGTTCTAAGTGAATTTCAGCCTGTAGCATAACCCATTCATTTTAAAAAAATATGAATACATTCAGCTCAAATAAGTAGCAAAATGTATCCATAAATAATAATTTGTTAACTTATTAATATAAATTATAAATAAGTCAAACTATTTCGTTTTATTCACATTTAATCAAAACGATAAATATCCATACCCAGTGAACCCATACTAAAGCTACTGTGAACAATAGAGAAGCGGGGGCCTGCACCCATCGCAAAGAAGATGGGTGCAAAATGTTCAATGGTCGGATGGTTGCGTTGTACAAACGGGATATTTTGCCAATCGAGAACTGCATCAAAATCTTGATGGGTGATCTTATTGACCACAAAATTACGGAATGTAGACGCCCACTCAGGCACGGTTGCTGCACGTGCATCCCAAGCCAATTCACGTAAGTTATGAGTAATACTGCCCGATCCAATCAACAGGATTTGCTTGTCACGTAAAGGTGCAAGCGTTTGTCCAATTTTATAGATCTCTTGCGCAGACATGGTCATCGGCAGTGATATTTCAATTACAGGAATGTCGGCATCAGGATACATATGCAATAACGGCATCCAAACGCCATGATCGCGTGGACGAGTGCTGTTGGCATGTGCCGATAATCCTGCATTGGCAAGCAAATGAAGGATTTCTTCTGCAAGCTCTGGGTTACCCGGTGCTGGATAACGAATATCATAAAGTTCCGCTGGGAAACCACGGAAGTCATGCCAAGTTTCAGGACGGGCACTGGTACTTACTTCTAGTGCGTTACTTTCCCAATGTGCTGACATGATAACAATGGCTTCAGGTTTTGGAAGATTCAGGCTTAAACGTTCCAACGCAGGACCGACTTGCTCAGGATTAATGGCAAGCATAGGTGAGCCATGGGAAATAAATAAACCTGGAAGTGTTTGTAAATTCATCGCGGTCGCCGTTGGTTGTTTAAAGGAATATGATGATCATGCACTAAATTATTCAGCGTAACAATTCGGATAATTTCAACGGTTTGTTTCATTGTTGCAACGCTGTAATTGCTGTATATGCTGGATGTTAGTTCGGATTAACCCGCACGATGGTAAGGGTGATTATGATTAATACTCATTGCACGGTATAGCTGTTCGATGAGCATGACACGAACCATAGGATGCGGCAAAGTTAGTTTAGACAAAGACCAATGCCATGCTGCAGCTTTACGTACTGCTTCAGAATGTCCATCTGGCCCACCAATGGCTAAAACCACATCATTGCCTTCAAGCATCCAACCTTTCATGGTTTCAGCTAGTTTTTCCGTACTGAACTCTCGACCACCGACTTCTAAGGCGATCAGCACTTCATTCGATTTCATGGCATTTAAAATGCTGTCACCTTCAATTTGACGGTATTTTAAAATGTCGGCTTCTGAGTCGTTCTTGCCACGTTTAGCCATAGGCAGTTCAATGATCTGCGTTTGAACAAATGGCTGAATACGTTTGAAATAATCTTCAAAACCCGTCAGAACCCATGCTGGCATTTTTTGACCGATTGTCAGAATACGAATTTTCATACAGCGCCTGAAAGTATACAAAAGAGCATTATAACGGTTCGCTTGCACTTTGTATGTTCAGACACAATTTGCAATTGAAATCGTGTTCTGCTTGCTGTTTAAATACGCAGCATAAGCAGATTAGATCAAAGATGAAAATTGGAATAATAACAATGAAAAAAACATGGCAGGACGGTAAATTATTTTTGTTCAAGCAAGCAGCAATGCTTTTAATTTTTGCATTGTGTTCATTTGCGGCGTATGCCAACAATATTAGAACCGCTGAACCGGATAATTTAAAAGTCTATTTAGAGCAAATTATTGGTAATGAAGCTGAATATCGTAACTATAAGAACATTCAAGAGTTAAATCGGGTGTCTGCTTGGATTCGTGAGCAGATGCGTTTATTTGGTGTGAATTGCCGTTTTCAAACCTATACCGTAAATAGCCAACCATACCGTAATGTGGTCTGTCCCTTAAATGCAGGGCATAGCAACCGAGTGATCATTGGCGCGCACTACGATGTATTTGAGGAGCAGCATGGCGCTGATGATAATGCTTCTGGCGTTGCAGGTGTACTCGAAGCTGCTCGGATTCTTTCGGCTGAAAAAGCGCGTTTAAAACAAAATATTGAATTTGTATTTTATACCCTCGAAGAACCGCCATATTTTAGAACAGAGTCGATGGGCAGTTTTATCCATGCAAAATCGGTAGCAAAGGAAAAGGATAAAATTTCAGGTGTGTATATTCTGGAAATGATTGGTTATTTTGATCCGAAAGTCACCCAAGAATATCCTGTTGGGCTGAAATGGATTTATCCATCACATACGAATTTTATTGCATCGGTGGGGAATATTCAGTCTCGTGACTTAACCTCATCGTATTGTGCTGCGATGGAGTCATTGAAGCAGTTGCAATGTGAACGCTTGATTTCACCCTCATTTATTCAGGGTGTGGATTTTTCAGATCATATGAATTATTGGCAATTTGATATGCCGGCGATGATGATCACTGATACTGCATTTTATCGTAATAAGCACTATCACACCGAGCAAGATACCTTGGATAAATTAAACTTAGACAAAATGGCTCAAGTGATCGATGGTTTGGTGAAAACCATCTTAAATTTGAAATAGCATGTCTTTAAACACATGACATAAAAAACGCAGCCCAGAAAGCCTGTGGACTGCGATAAAAGGTCATCTACCTGGAGATGTAGATGACCATCTTATTCCAATGATCATCACGCTTTTAGACGTGATTGGAACCAATAAAGAAACATACAGCGCGTATATCTCTCTACTATATATGTGGGATAGAGGGAGATATTTCAAGTAATAGCATACAAATTTTGTAAGACTTTCTTATTGGCTATTACTGATCTTGACGTCAAATTTGAAATAGTTATCCAATTAAAGGTTGTAGCTATTGTCTTGAGTCTTGTCATAGCGATGGATTTGAACGACAAGTTTAGAATATTCAGTATGAATAATGGATAAAAAAAGCCCTGTCCAAACAGGGCTTTTTTTCTTTTATTGCTAGTTGTTAGCGCTTAGTGACGAGCAGCTTTGCCACCTTCAGTTGCTTTGACAATCGGTGTCTTTGCAAGAGGTTTAGGCATATCAACCAAGGCTAGTGGTAAAATCTCATCAATCGATTTCACTGGTTTAATTTCTAGACCTTCTTTGACATTGTCTGGAATCTCAGTCAAGTCACGAACGTTGTCTTGTGGGATAAAGACAAGCTTAATGCCACCACGGTGAGCAGCGAGAAGTTTCTCTTTTAAACCACCAATGCGCATTGCACGGCCACCCAGACTGGTTTCACCAGTCATTGCGATATCTGGACGAATTGCAATGCCTGTAAAAGCTGAAACAAGAGCGGTAGTTAGGGCTAAACCAGCAGATGGACCATCTTTCGGTGTTGCACCTTCTGGTAAATGCACGTGTACATCTGTTTCTTCAAAGCGAATCGCTTCAATACCTAGTTCATCTGCACGGGTACGTACAACGGTCATCGCTGTTGTGATCGATTCTTTCATGACATCGCCAAGAGAACCGGTGGTAATGAACTTGCCTTTACCTTTCACAGCTGCAACTTCAATTGTTAGTAGTTCACCACCAACAGATGTCCAAGCCAAGCCGTTTACACGACCCACTTCAGCTTCTTCTTCGGCCATACCGAAGTCGAATTTGTGTGGACCTAAGTAGTCAGGAAGATTTTTCGAATTCACTTCAATTTGAAGATTTTTCGCTTTCTTGCTCACTGCTTCTTTTACCACTTTACGTGCAATTTTAGACACTTCACGTTCTAAGCTACGGACACCGGCTTCACGTGTATAACGTTGTACGATATCGCGGATGGCTTCTTCGTGAACGGTTAATTCTTTCGCACGTAGACCGTTGTTCTTGATGGCTTTTGGAACAAGGTAACGTTCAGCAATATTCACTTTTTCATCTTCGGTATAACCCGGTAGACGAATCACTTCCATACGGTCAAGCAAAGCTTCTGGAATATTCATGCTGTTTGCAGTGCAGATGAACATCACTTCAGAAAGGTCTAGATCAAGATCTAAATAGTGATCATTGAACTTACTGTTTTGTGATGGATCGAGGACTTC
The DNA here is from genome assembly GCF_013419925.1 of Acinetobacter sp. YH12045. Taxonomy (NCBI): domain Bacteria; kingdom Pseudomonadati; phylum Pseudomonadota; class Gammaproteobacteria; order Moraxellales; family Moraxellaceae; genus Acinetobacter; species Acinetobacter sp. YH12045. Next base: position 39,158 of record NZ_VOZE01000017.1, read on the forward strand.
AAGCAATGCTGAAGCAGGGTCACCACGGTAGTCTTGCGCCATCTTGTCGATTTCATCGAGTAAGAACAGTGGGTTCTTTACGCCAACTTTTGTCAAAGACTGCACAATTTTACCGGGCATCGCACCGATATATGTACGACGGTGACCACGAATTTCAGCTTCGTCACGCACGCCGCCAAGCGCCATACGGACAAATTCACGACCAGTCGCTTTGGCAACAGATTCACCGAGTGAAGTTTTACCAACACCTGGAGGACCAACTAAGCACAGGATTGGACCACGAAGTTTTTTCACACGTGATTGAACAGCAAGGTATTCCACGATGCGGTCTTTCACGTCGTCTAAACCATAGTGATCGGCATCAAGAATATCTTGAGCTTTCGCAAGGTTAATGCTGACTTTGCTAGCTTTGTTCCAAGGCGTATCTAAAATAACTTCTAGGTAGTTACGCACGACAGCAGCTTCGCTTGAAGCAGGTTGCATCGCTTTTAGCTTGCGGAACTCATTTTCAGCTTTTTTACGTACATGTTCAGGTAAATCGGCTTCAGCTAGACGTTTTTCAATTTCTGCAACGTCATCTTCAGCACCGCCATTCATGTCAGAAAGTTCGCGTTGAATGACCTTCATTTTTTCATTTAAGAAGTATTCACGCTGATTCTTTTCCATTTGGCGTTTTACAGAATCATGTAAGGTTTGCTCAATTTGCTGTTCTTCTGACTGTTGTAATAAGTAGGTCATGAGTTCAGCTAAATGTGCTTCAAATTCATCATGCTCTAAGAATTTTTGTTTGACATCAATATTCAAAGGCACGCGTGTTGCTACGAAGAATAATAATTGCAGTAAATCATCAATTTTATTGGCTGCTGCAATCAATTCACGTGCATTACGCAGTTTTGCTTCTGCATATTGAGCAAATAAGGTACGTAATTCTTCGACACGGTTATTCTGAGTTTCTGAGTCTACAGAAACCGTCATTGGGCTTAATGAATGCTCGGCAGTCAGGTAATCATCGGCATCGATAATTTTTTCTAGCTTGGCACGATATAAGCCTTCAATCAGTACTTTTATACAGTTTTCATCATTCTCATGATTCACAACTTGCACAATCTTCGCGACAGTACCGTATTGATATAAATTGTCGTGATCAATTTCTTCTGTAAGCGAATCTTTTTGTGCAACTACGAATACAAGATTGTCACTGTCACGTGCGACATTGACTGCATTGATCGACTTTTCGCGACCCACAAACAGTGCAATTTGCATGTGAGGATATACAACCACATCTCGTAGCGCTAAAAGCGGTAATACGCTCGGAATTGTAGTTTCCAAGCTTTCTTCATTCATAATAATCTCAGACATGGGCACTCCTAATGAGTGACAACGGTGTTGCCATGTTTTTTATAGTGATGTGTATTTTTTAAATTACAAGGGTCATGCCAATTAAAATGTATAAAAAATGACTAAATATGTGATTTTTAAGTGTAACTCAGCGTCAAAAATATCAAATTAACGTTTGAAACTTAAAGTTTGAGATGGGCTGATAAAGCCATCTAGCGGTTGATCCCATGCTTCTCGGACTAAGGGGTCTTGGATGAGTTGAAAATCGTGACCAAGTCCTAAACGGTAGGGTGTAGAGTGGGCAGTCGCTAATGTTTTATCGTAGAAGCCACCCCCCATACCAATACGTGTGCCGTACTTATCGCAAGCCAGTAAGGGCATTATTAAAAGGTCAAGGTGAGAAACATGCTTCCCGCGGCTTGCCATCGGTTCTTTCATACCGAGCGGGTGATGAGAAAAACGTTTACTAATATATTGATGACGTGAGATTTCAACCCAAACCAGTTGCTGATTCATGTTGCAAATCATGGGTAAATACACGTGTTTTTGATGTGCAAAACAGTAGTGGATGATCTTTTGAGTGTGAATTTCACCGAATGCATGTAAATACACGCCTATATGCTGACTGCTCTGAAAATGACTGAGTCTGACTAAACGCTGTAGGACTTGTTGTTCAGCTTGTCGTTGGGTCCATAGGTTTAGGCTACGACGCTGCTTGCGGAGTTGTTTACGAAGGCTGGTGGTGCTCAAAGTCATGATTCATTTCAAATTAGCACAAAATTCTCAAAGGCATCTTAACGCGTTCAAGCTTAAAAGTCCGAAAAAATAGGTTTTATCTTTTTTATATAAAGCGTTCCTTAAACACTAGTTAGCTTAAGGAACGCATACTTATTTAAGGTTTTTTTATACCAAGAATTTGCACATCAACACGGCGGTCTGCTTGTAAGCAAGCTTTTAAGGCATTTCGATCTTGCACATCAAAACAACCATTGGTTACAGGCTGAGTTTCACCTGCTGAAGCGAAACTTAATTTATCAGCAGCAATCCCTTGGTTCATTAAGTAATTTTTGACAGTTAGTGCACGTTGCAATGCAAGTTGCTGATTATATTGTTCACTGCCTAAACGGTCGGTATGGCCGGTAAGCTTAATCATATCAATACGTGCATATTGATTATTAAGTTTAGTTGCTAGTTCATTCAAGCTTGATTTACCTGCAGGAAGTAAATCGGTTAATTTACCACCATTAAATTTAAATAAAGAATCGGCAGCTAAGTTTATATTATCTAAACTCGGTTCAATTGGTTTTATTACATTATTTAGAGCATTTTCTCTAATCGGGCAATTATTAATTGTAGTACCATCATTATTTAATATAATAGGTTTGCCGTTATTATCAACTGTAAGTAATAAGTTATTCAAAAGTGACTTTTCGTTTACACAATAGCTAACTGAATAATTTTCACAATGATTTGTACAATTTTTCACCTTAAATTGGTATTCGCCTTCTTTTAAATAAAAATCAGCAGAATTATTAATATAAAAATCACCCGCTTTAAATTCATCTATATAGAGCTTAGTTGCACATTTTTGGTTCTTAGCTTGATCATCTGCGCATAATTTTTCATCACGTTGAACATGTATTTTGTATGCATCAATCCTATTGTTTTGAAACAACAAATTATCTGGTTTTGCATACTTATTTACGCCAGGAAAAGTTGAACATGCAACAAGTGATGTGCTTAACGCAATGGTAGTGAAAGTCTTATACATAATGAATTCCGATTAATGCAATAAGGATAAACAATCGTCTAAATAATATTAAAAACATTATTTAAAGAAATATATTGAAAGAACTTTATTGAGGAAAAAAATAACACTTTGTTAGACTCGTTACTAGATGTTACTAAATTAATAATGGCGAATTAATATGAAAGAATTGGTTGTAGTTGATAAAATTACTCTGAATAAGGTTAGCTTGTCTGCTAACCGTATTGTTTTGGAAGATGCATCAATAATTCAAACCAAATTACATAGAGAAGATGTTCAAGAGTTTTTACAAGACGGTAATACATTAATAATTAAATTGAAAAATGGTGAAGTAATTACCATTGAGAATTTTTTTGCACAATATGAAGACGGTTTAGTTTCTGATTTAGTTTTTGAAGATGATGAATGTGCATTCTTATGGTTCGATTTTACGAATGGTGTTGCGAGCTTTAAAGAAATTGCAGGTTTAGAAGTTTTATTACCACCAGCATCTTCTAGTTTTGGTGGGCTAGTGCCATGGTTAGTGGGTGGAGGTTTAGTTGCTGGCGGGATTGGTTTGGCTGGTGGTTCAAGTGGTAGCAATTCATCAAAACCACCGGTAGAACGCCCACAAGTTGAAGTCAGCATTACGCCTGATGGTACGATTGTTCTGACCTACCCGAAGAATACCGATCCATCCACAATTACGCCTGACCAAATTACGGTTAAAGATCCAAATGGCAATGACATCGTGGTTGAGTTTGGTACACCTGAAACTCAACCAGACGGTTCAATCACGGTAACGGGTAAAGTACCAGAAGGTACGGACAGCACAATTACTGTCACTGTGCCGGAAGGTTCGTATGAAGATACAACGGGTAACCCAGGTCAACCGGGTACGGGTACAGGTACAGTTGATACTGACCGTCCACAAGTTGAAGTGACTGTGACACCGAATGGTG
>NZ_VOZE01000018.1:0-42800 GCF_013419925.1 Acinetobacter sp. YH12045
GGCCAGGCCTCAGCATTTTATTATGGTGATCCCCTGGGCGAAATGCGCCTGGTAAGCAGAGTTTTTGAAATGTAAGGCCTTTGAATAAGACAAAAGGCTGCCTCATCGCTAACTTTGCAACAGTGCCCCTGTTGGTACGTATGTCTGTCATTATGGAATGAAAACTGGTTATAGTTGTGGTACGGTTCAGTCGACCGCATTTAAAGCATTTGGTACTGACAATAAATGTGGACCATCAGGGGCAGGTGTGTGTAATGCAACATGGGTAAAAGTTTCAGGTCCAACGTTGGATTGTTGGGGTGGCGATAGTGGTGGTCCAATCTTTATTGGAAGTGTGGCGGCAGGGTTATTATCTACTGCAACTTATCAAGGCACATGGAGTTCTTCCATGAAAGGTCAGGGGTATTGCGGAGGTGCCGCCAAACCTAATGGATATATGACCTATATGTCTACTGATGAACTCTATAAAGAGGGTTACTCATTATTATACGGACAATAACGATGACTAGAATATTTATACTGATGTTCGTCGTTGGACTTTTGAGCGCTTGTCATAAGCCTTCATCAGCCGATCAGTCCAAGATACAAGAATTACAAGTGATGTCCTTTAGTGAGCAGACCTTGGCGCAATTTTCTTGGGAATTAATCGAGGCAACAAATGCTAATAGTGAACGTATAGATTCATTATTTCTGGCTTCAAAACCTGACCAACCTATCACGCTAAAATTTGCAGAAAAGATGCTGTATATTGGGAATTTGTTTTGTAATATAAATTCGATTGGTATTCATTTTAAGGGCAATCATTTATATGCTGAACAACCAATTGTTGCCACAATGATGGGCTGTCCTGATGATATCAACTTACGTGAAAGTACGATGATAGATATTCTGGTGAATGCTCCCACATTATATCTTCAATCTCGTAAGGGGCAGGCACAACTGCTTATAGAAACACAAAAAAAAGAGAAATTGATTTTTAAAGGTGTTCAAGTCAACAAGTAGTCTAAATTCTTGCAGTACACTGATGAAAATCATAAGGTAAAGTTAGATATGAGGAAGCCCAATCATTTAGTTGGGCTTCTTTGTTTAAATATAATTTTAAGAGCCGGTAACTTATTTTCTGTAAGTTCCCTTTTACTATTTTTCTTTTGAGTATTTTATTAATCTAATTCTTTTACGCACTCAATAAGTATTACCACTATACCAACTCTTAGAAAGAGCTTTGAATTCCCTATTTAACATAATGGTGGTTATACGCAATACACTTGTATATTAATATAAATATCAATCACTTGAAAATTTAGCCATGACTAAGAAAAAGCAAAAAATCGGCTTTTGTAATAAGTTGGTGAGTTTTTAAGCAGATCTGTAATATTTTGCCAGTAAATTTGATTAAAAAACGATCAATTTGGCAATCAGTGCCCATTTCATCGGCTTTCAGGATCCGAAACTATCCCCAATGGCTGTGGATAAAATTTAGGCTATTTTGTACGCCCTGGCGCACAACAATCTCGGCTCTTTGCGGCTACCAGGAACAGTGGAATTTTCCTATGATGAACTCATCAGGAACAGGAAGTTCCAAACAACAAGAATAAGAAAGATCGCACCAGGAGCGTGAGGTAAGACAGGAGTCATACCTAGCAACCCAATATGAGAAACCCCGGCAGGATGCTGGGGTTTTTTATTGTCTGCATTTAAGGTCTAATCAGTCTTAGCCAATTCATTTTGGTTGATAAGTTTAATCAGCGCATTTTGAACAAACTCATCAAGTTCAATCCCTTTTTCTTTTATGATGGTTTCTATCTTTGCTAGCGTTTCACTTTCTAATTCGAACTCGATTTCTGCTGATGTTTCCATGAGTAAATCATAGTTATTTTCGACTATCTTTTTAAAGGTTTCTTCTAGATCTTTTGTTGATGGAATATTGAAAGATAAGCGTAATGAGCTATTGATAATTTCAATATGGGTATACCCTAAATATTCAGTACTTTTTCCCACAAATCCTAAGTGCTTCATAAAAAACCTTAAATAAATATAGTAGAGAGCTGTCTAAATTAAGCCAGACTCTCTTTTACAAATTTTGGATCAACAATAAATAATCGAATAAGGGATGTTGCTGCTCCTGATGGTCTTCTCGCACCTTGTTCCCATGATTCAAGAGTACGTCTTGATACGCCAAGAATCTTAGCAAACTGATCTTGTGTTAGTTGAGCCTTTCTACGAGCTAACGCTACATCTGTCTCAGTGATTACGGTTCTTTTCGCTGCATTACTAGTAAGCATATCGTCGATGCCTTGTAATATTTCAGCTTCAATATCCCTAGTTGCTTCAAAAGCCTCAAGTTCTTTTTCAGTCATTAAACGAGTCATTTAGTTTCTCCACTAATGCTTGAAGAGTCTTCTTACTAAGCTGTACAGTTTGCTTTTTACTGTACAAGGTTAATAACCAAATCTCTCCATTTGCTAAACGATTAAAGTAGATGACTCTGACACCACCACTTTTACCTCTACCACCGCTAGTCCATCTAATCTTACGAATACCACCTGCATTAGGCTCTACATCTCCTGCTTCAGGATTTAATGCTAAGAATGTTTTGAATTCCTCATATTCTTCCTGAGTCCAATAAACAAGACAGTATTTAGTAAATAATGGAGTCTCACATATTGTATACATTGATTGCATTCATACTACCTTGTAGTAGTTTATTTTATACTACTTTGTGGTATTTTTAAATGATAATTCTTAGTTCTCAGGATTAAATGCCTATTTAAGTGATGTGCTGAAAAGGTTGCCGACACATAAAGTGACTCAGATTGAAGAATTGCTACCACACCGCTGGAAACCTGAACCGAATTAAAAAATAGGCATGGGGTTCAGCGGACGCTTACGTTCAATTCGTATAACCGCCATTATGTTAAATAGAATCAAAAAACCTCCAATAAAATCGTTATAGTATTATTATTTATTGAGTAGATAAGAGAATTAAATTAGTGAAATACTCAAATGAACAAATAGTAAAAGCACTCTTACTTGCTCCTTTACCTTTACTTTTTTTAACAACAGTCCTGTTTATCGCAGTGAATCACGAATACAGCCTATACTCGATTTTCGTAGTTCTTGTAGGACACGGTCTTATTTACTTGGCTTATTGTATTTTGACTGTGCCTTTTAGCTACATATTCTCAATTCTTTTAAATCGTTATAACAGTCTTAATTTATTAACCATCTGTATTACCTCTCTAATTATTGCTACTCCATTTTTTATTCTTTTAGGATGGGGGCATACTGGAAAGATTGCTGAAGATTGGTGGAAGATGTATACCAATACATGGGCTAGCTTTCTGGCTCTATTTCCTGGCTTATGTTATTGGCTGTTTTTAATTAACTTAAAAGATAAAGAATAGTTATGAAAAAAATATTATATTTTAATTTTTTAGCGATTATTTTGACTTACGTATCTTTGCTTTATCAAAAAAATATATTAGTTGCTCGCATAGTTGTAGATAAGCTTGAAAAAGTTAAAGTCATAGCTGGGGGATTTCCTCTCCAGTTCCTTATAGATGGTGAAACCTCTCCAGTCGGAAGTATAAGTATCAATCCTTTATTTATTTTCATCGGCATGGATCAATTTGTTTTTCTCAATTTTTTTATTGATTATTTATTTTGGATAAGTATTTTATTTGCTTTTTCTATGATTGTGAAAAAGTACAGAATTGTATAGATCTTCTAAAATTAACATAATACACGTTATACGAATTCCCAAGGCATGGCTTTTAGTTATGCTTTTTTTATCAAAAGAGTATACCCGAATGATAAGGAAACAGTTAGTTACAACGAAATATCATTAGAGTTGTTATGTTGATTTAATGATAGCTATATCATTGTAGTATATTCAATTATCTCAAATGATAAACCATGACGACTAGAATCTACTTAAGAGCTTCAACCAAAGATCAAGATGCACAGAGAGCACTAAACCAATTAGATGACTTAAACCAAAGGCTCAAGTTAGGTGAATCGGTTACCTATATTGAGAATTTCTCAGGGACGAAGTTGGATCGTCCTGAACTAAACAGGTTGCTCACAGAAGCAAACCAAGGCGACACGTTATTGGTAGAAAGCGTTGATCATCTGTCCCGTCTAAGCCAAGCAGACTTCCAAGAGCTTAAGCGTAGAATCCAAGAGAAGGGGCTTCGCTTAGTTGTTGCTGACCTTCCGACTACTCATCAACTAATCCAAACCAATGACAGTATTACAAGTTCGATACTAGATCTCATCAACAATATGCTGATTGATCTACTTGCTACTATGGCTCGTTTGGATAACGAGAAACGTATAGAAAGGATCAAGCAAGGCTTAGAGCGTTCAGGGTACAAACCATCAGGTAAGAAACCAAATGAAGCCAAGCACAAAAGAATCAAGGAGTTGCTTGCTACAAATAACATGACTAAGCAGGAAATTGCGAAAGCTGTTGGTTGTGGGGTAGCTACTGTGTATCGAGTAATGAACCGAGGAGAAGATGCAGGGCTGAATCAGCTTGTCGAATCTCGTGCACAACAAGGCAGGATTCGAGTAGCCATTGAAGACCTTTAGTTGAAATGTTAGCCACTTTTTTGGTCCTAACCGGCATGACTTGCGATACATGAAGTGGCATTATTATCATAACCTATAGGTGTTTGCCTATAAGCCAAACTTTCTATAGTCTTTGACAATTACAATTCATAAAAACTAAGTATGCCTGATCAACAGCTTTCCCTCAGTGAATACCTCGAAACAGTTCAAGAGATCGTAAAGATTGCCTTTGGTGATCCTGTATGGGTTAAAGCTGAAATTAGAAGCCTGAACACCAAGAGTGGTCACTGCTACCTAGAACTTGCTGAAAAAGAAGAGGGCACTGATAAAGTCATTGCATCTTGTAAAGGAACCATTTGGAAGTCCACTGCAGCTAAGCTTCTGTACAAGTTTCAGAACGAAAGTGGAATGGAGCTGTCAAAGGACCTGAATATTCTGATTAAAGTCAAAGCCAGCTTTAGCCCACAATATGGGTTCTCAGTAAACATTGAAGACATTGATTCAAGCTTTACGCTCGGTGATCTTGCGAGACGTTACCAACAGATCGTAAAGCAACTCACAGAAGATGGCTTGATTGACAAGAATAAGAAACTCCCTACACCATTTGACATGAACAAGGTTCTCGTCATTGCACCTGAACAAGCTGCAGGATTAGGAGACTTTAGAAAGGATGCTGATATTCTGTATAAAGCAGGGGTCTGTGAATTCATCTATCACTCAGCAACATTTCAAGGTAATACAGCAGCAGCAAGTATAATTGCTTCTTTAAGCCAAGGATTAAGACAGTGGGCCAATGAATACAAAACACCTCCTGACTTGATTGTCATCATTCGTGGTGGTGGTGCTGTCAATGATTTGGCTTACTTGAATGATTACGATCTAGCTGCTTTGCTTTGCAAACGATCAGTACCTATTTGGGTTGGTATTGGACATGAACGAGATAAGACCATTCTCGATGAAATTGCACATCGATCTTTTGATACACCAAGTAAAGTGATTGGCGGTATTAGAAACCATATTGCTGAACGTGTAGATGAGGTCAAGGTTTTCATTCAATCCATCCAACTGTACTCTCAGCAGCAGATCCAAGCGTACCAAAGCCAAAATGATCAGTTAATGCAAATCACCAAATCTATGGCTCAGGCACAACTTAATCAAGCCAGCAAACAAGCTGACCAAGTGAAGACGAATGTCCATTACTTTGCTCAGCAACAATTGAAACGAGCAACGCTTAATGTGGAAACGCTGATGCGAATGACGCTGATCCAAAACCCTACAAATGTATTGGCTAGAGGTTATGCCATCGTTCGTAGTGGAGGGAAGGCTATAACATCCATTCATCAAGCCAAGGATCAAACTTTGGCGATTCAATTACATGATGGTTTAATCAATACACAAGTTTTACAGGTGAAACCAAATGAGTGAACAACAACTAACATTTAAAGAAGGCTATGACATCTTAAAGAAGAATGCTGAGCTTCTAGAGTCTCAAGAGGAGCCGGACATTGATAACCTGATGAAAGTTGTTGAAGAATCCATGGCAGCTTATAAAAACTGTAAGCAACGCATTGATGCAGTACAACAAGCATTGAATGAAAGCTTTAAGGATTAATCTTTAATTGTTAGCAGTTGATCCCACTTAAAGTAGTTCTGTGTTAGCCGATCTCGTGACATATTCCATGTTCTGTTCGGCATTAAACTCGCGCCCAAGGCAATCTTGGTTTTGCCATACTTAAGATGAATCGCTTCAAGGGAATCCATCAAGGCATTGCTGACTTCGATGTGTTTCATATCAGTGAACATGTCATACACATGGTTTTCCTTTGGTTCGAGACACGTCAGAATCACGCCGCATTTCTTGAATGCTATATCCTTTGCATACAGGCCATCAATCATCGTTGTAGCGAGTTTAGAGAGCACTAATAAGTTGTCGGTAGGTTCTGGTAAAGCTAATGATAAAGACTTGTTGTAGAAGGGCTTTGAGCTATCAAATGGGTTTGATTGAACGAAACCAATCAGACAACCACACAACAAATTATCATCTCTCAGTCTGCTAACCGCATCCATAACATACAAGGAAATGGCTTCTTTAAGATCATCAATGTGGTAGATGCGTTGACCATGTCAACGGCATTCTAAAATTGACCCCTTTTACCTTTCAAATGGCAAAGTAAAATTGACCCCTTTGATCTCGTATTAAATTTCAACCTGGGGCTGAATCCCAATTCTTTTTTTATCCTTCAAACGATAACTCTCACCCGATATTTGTACCACATGACAGTGATGCAGCAACCGATCTAACATCGCAGCGGTCAACGTAACATCATCCGCAAATGACTTAGACCACTGGCTAAAGGGTAAGTTACTCGTCAATATCGTACTGCCTTTTTCATAACGCTTGGCAATCACGTTAAAGAACAGATTCGCTTCTTCACGTCCAAACGGTAAATAACCAATTTCATCGATAATCAGTAACTTTGGTCCCAGTACCGCACGCTGCATATAGGTTTTCAATTTACCTTGCTGATAGGCTGTACTCAGTTGCAGCATTAAATCCGCTGCGGTAATGAACTTGATCTTAATGTTGTTCATGATGGCCTTATAGCCTAATGCCATAGATAAGTGCGTTTTTCCTACTCCGCTAGCCCCCAGAAACACCACATTTTCTGCTCTAGCAATAAAGCTCAGATTGAACAGTTCAATCACCTGTGATTTAGGGGCCCCTAGGGCATAATTAAAATCATAGTCTTCCAGGGTTTTGACTTGAGGCAGGCCTGAGAGTTTCATCAGTACCTGCTGACTGCGCTGTTGCTTGGCAGCATATTCATGCGTCAAGATCGCTTCAACAAAGTCGGCATAACTTCCATCTTGACCTAATGTTTGTTGTGCATGATGTGACCATTGTGATGCGATGGCAGGCAGATTGAGCTTTTGGCAAAGCTGCTCTATACGGTCGTATTGCAGATTCATCAGGAAACTCCCAGCAACTGGTCATATACCGATAAGGGATGCTGCAAACTCTCGTAGGGCATGACATGCTGTGCTGCTGCAACAGGTACAGTGCTAGAACCTGTATCTGATTGCGGTAATGGCGTAAATTTTTGCTGCTCCTGTTGCAGTCGAACAGCCGGTTTTTCTTGCGTGGTGGCATGAATCCGCTGATTGGCGGTTTCATGCAGCCACCGGCCAATGTGGGCATTGGCGACATCAACATCTAACAGTAAACCCGAAGTCTTCAGGCTTGCTTTCAATGGCACAATAAAGCTTGATTTGAGGTATCCATTAAAGCGTTCAACTTTGCCTTTGGTCTGTGCACGGTAGGGCTTACATACGCGAGGACGAAAGCTGTATTTCTTGGCGCAGTCGAGCAGTTTGGGGTTCCATTTATGCTGCCCCTCCTGATAGGCATCCCGTTCAATCATGATCGTTTTAGCGTTATCAAACAGGATTTCTTGAGGTACTCCTGCAAAAAACTGAAATGCATTTTCTAGACCATCGATCCATGCATCCGTACGTTCATGATCATAAAATTTCACGAAAGTCGCTCTGGAATACCCTAATGTTGCGACAAAAGCTTTTAAAGTCGTGTTGTTACGTCGAATCGTGGTGAAATCCACTTGCATTTGTTGGCCAGGTTGGGTTTCAAAACGAATGATCGGTTCCGGTTGAGCAACTGGTTTTAATGTTGCAAGATATTCCCTCAAGATCCTGATCTTTCCTGGATATCCCAACCCTAAAATTTCCTGGTAGAGCACAACAGCAGGAATCCATTCAGGATGAGCTGCGTTTACACGTTGGAGTAAATAGGGTTTATGCGACCTTGGGCCTTAGGGCGCAAGAACTGGCTGTTTGCAGGTTCGCTGCGCAGTGGTCAGCGAGCGGCAAACATCATGACTTTAATCCAGTCAGCAAAGCTGAATGGCTTGGATCCGTATGCCTATTTAAGTGATGTGCTGAAAAGGCTGCCGACGCATAAAGCGACCCAAATAGAAGAATTACTGCCACATCGCTGGAAATCCAACTCAAATTAAAAAATAGGCATGGGGTTCAGCGGACGCTTACGCTTTACAAGCCTGAACGATCTGCTGTTTAAATTCAGCACTGTATGTTCTTCGTTTTTTCGCAAGAGATGCGATGGATGTCTGATTATTTGTAGTCATAAATTTAAGTCCCCACTTGTTTCTAAGTGGGGACTAAATTAAGGCTTATAGGATGAATTCAGAAGGTGTGTTCAGCGGACGCTTACCGTTTTTTAGCAACAGGAGGTGTTGCTGAATATATATCCATGTTCATGGATTAAGTCCCCACTTGTTTTTAGGTGGGAACTAAATTAAGGCTTATAGGATCGCTTGGTAAGGCTGTGTTAGCCGGATGCTTACCTTTGAATTAATAACTTTTAACTCAATATCTAATAACAATCTTTAAACCAAAGGTGCTTAGGAGTTTCATCATAGATTCCAAAGTCGGATTACTATTGGGCTGTTCCATTTTTTGCAAAGTTTGGGGTGCTATTTTTGTGATTTTAGCCATTTCATTTAAAGTCAAATGAAGCTCAGTTCGGATATAACGAGCAACCTTGTAAAATGGCCAGTCAGGATTTTGATTAATCGTCTCCAATATTTCTTGGCGCTTTCTTAACTGCTCAATTGCCGTCATAGGTTTATAGCGCTTATCCACGTGCTAACTCCTGAATCTGCTGGCATATATTTTCAATCCGGTACTGACTATTTTGCAAAATCTCCTGAGAGATCTGCAATTTGTTCATTTCGGCCATCAATCCTCGATAGAGGGGTAATTGCTTGACTAACTCTGCCTGAATTTCATGATGTTCAATACCAGTTTTCGCTGTGACTTGTTCAATCACTGAACGCCAAATTGGCATACCACCATGATCATCTTTTTCCCAACGAGTCGTTCGTGCGATACCATCAGGATGTAACCACATCGGTGCAAAATCGTAGAGTGGAGTCAGTTGTATAATGCCATTATTCAAGCGTTGTATCGCTGTATTGCGGCTATGATTATCTTTATTGCCTAAGGCAACATTGGCCAAATCACGTTTAAGATATTCGAAGATCTCCTCTTTCGGATGACTACAACACTGTGTGAGTAATTCACAGATTTGATTATGAGTCATCCTAATACCAAAACCAGCTTTTCCACTTAGAGATGCAAGACTTTCCTGTGCAATACGCTGGACTTTTCCATCCTGTACGTAGCGATCAAATCTTGGAATAAACAGGGTTTTACCATGTAATTGTAATTCCTCATGTACGCGTAAACCCAAATAATGAGCAATTTTCATATAGTGTGCTTCATTAGTTAAAATTTTATTCAGGCTTTCGTCACTACCACGACTGAACTTCACTAACCAATGTTTTTTTACCTGATGATCTGCAAGTGTGTGATCTAAATAAAATAGGTCATCATGTCCTTGGGAGAGGAGTAGCTTTGGCCATTCACCTTGAACACCTGAAGAGCCGGCAATGAATAAGCCATAAGAGGCGAGCGATTCAATGAAGTGCTCTTTTCGTTCTATAATCTCACTTAGGCTAAAGCCTATATTTTGATCAGTCGGAAAGCTCCTTTGCAGCCACTCATGAGCTTCTTTAATACGTAAATGTCCAATCGGGTTGCCAGCTCCAGCTTTTAAAAGTGCCCAATCTGCTTGTTCTTGTGCATTTTCACTGTAATTTAGTTGTCTTAATAATTCTTTACGACCATAGCCCTGTGGAAGTAAATCCATTAAGAAAGCAGGCCAAGTTTCATTAATTTTATTTTGTACATTCACAGGAAAATGATAGGCGAGTGCATGGCCATCATGTAAGTCCATATAAGAAATTGCATATTCAAATAAATATGAAGTACGAGTTGGTGTTTGCCAACCATGCTCATTTTCACCCATCAACTCAACAATTGCACAGTCAAGCCACTGGTCATCCTGATAAATTTGAATGGTACAATATTTACTCATAACTTTATTAAAATAGTAAAATATATTAAATATTCTTATTATATACCTATTTTAATAAAATAATATTAATTATCTTTCTATTTGCTTGTTAGCCAGTATATTTCTACATGGGAATAACAAGTCATGTGAGTTGATCTCACCGGCTGCTATAGTTTGAGGCAACATCGTCAATAAACATTAGCAGACTACATTTATCAGCATGTCCTTCAAATTAATCATGATATGAGCCGTTAATAAGTCAGCTGCAATCATCCAAGAATGCGGTGTTTTCGTTAAAATATTGAATCCATGAATGCTGGTCAGCTTTTCATGCACTAGATTCAGCCACTTGAGTCTAAAAGGAGCTTGGAATTACAGGTTTGACCATGTGCAGTAGGAGCTGATGCAGATGGACCTTGAGCTTTATATTTTTTCAGTAAGCGTCTGATCTGGCGTTCTGAAATGTGAAGTAGCTGAGCAGCCTGAGATTGGGTGATGCGTTGATCACAGATTTCTTGCAAGACCGACAATCGTTTAAGTTCTTTATCCGACATAAACACCAACATATCAAACCGTACGCTTCGATAATCGCAAAAGCGAGTATTCTTTACTTTGGAGAAACCGGACATTTCTATTTTGGAGTTACAAATGTTGTTGCTGTACTTCGTATAACATTGATTATGTTAAATTGATATCAAGTGGCAAAATTTTCATTAATTTTGATATATGGTAATGATTTACTCACTTTAATTGTCAATATTTCTTATGCTGAAAGTATTCATAGGTTTCAATCGCAAATAGAATAACCGCATTTAATAATGCGGTTATAATTTTAACCTTTGATTGGTAAAATTTTTAAATATTTTCCTGTTCATATTCTAAAATTGCTTCTTTTGCAATACGGAAACTATCTACAGCAGCTGGCACGCCACAGTAAATTGCTACTTGCAAGAGTACTTCTCGAATTTTGTCTTTAGGCACGCCATTACGTAAAGCTCCTTTAACATGTAGCTTCAATTCATGCGGACGGTTTAAGGCTGATATCATAGCCAGATTAATTAGACTACGTTCAGGTTTGCTCAGTTCTTCACGTCCCCAGACCGCCCCCCAACAATACTCCGTGACCAGTTCCTGTAAAGGTAAGTTAAAATCATCAGCATTGTTGATCGAATTATTGACATAAGCTTCGCCAAGCACCTGTTTACGAATCGCTAAACCTTTTTCAAATTTTTCATTACTCATTAGCCTAATCCTCCAAATAAGGTGTATTTGATTTCGAGATAATCTTCAATGCCATATTTTGAGCCTTCGCGCCCTAAACCTGACTGTTTAATTCCACCAAACGGTGCAACCTCATTTGAAATCAAGCCTTTATTAATTCCAACCATACCGTACTCGAGTTGTTCACTCATGCGCCACGCACGACCTAAATCTTGTGTGTAGCAGTAAGCAGCTAAACCAAATTCTGTGGCATTGGCCATCTCAATTGCTTGTTGCTCAGTTTCGAACTTAAAAATTGCAGCTAATGGTCCAAAAGTTTCTTGAGTTGCAACATCCATCTCTGCAGTTACATCGGCAATAATGGTCGGTTCGTAAAATAACTCACCAGCGCTGTGTTGTTTTCCACCTGCAACGGCTTTGTTGCACAAAGATTTCATAACTATATGATTTTAAAAGTTTTGATTATTTTTTGATCTAAAATTAAATCTATTTAAATCAGATGCTTACATATTTATGCAACAAAGCCACCCAGTGCACTGTGTACACGCTCTTTATTGAACCAATCTACCCAGTTTAGTGTCGCAAGTTGTACATCTGCTAAACCTTGCCAATCCGCTTTTAAATATTCAATCACCTCTGTTTTGTATAAGCCATTCACCGTTTCAGCCAAAGCATTATCGTATGAATCACCGGTCGTACCGACTGATGCTCGTAAATTTGCTGCTTCTAAACGATTGGTATAACGAATGGAAAGATATTGCACGCCTCTGTCACTATGATGAATCACGTTCTTTGGCATGCCTCGATCATGCAATGCTTGCTCCAGTGCATCGAGCACCATATCTGTATTCATACGTGTTGATACTTTCCATCCAACAATTGCTCGCGAGAACACATCAATAATAAAGGCGGTATAGACCCAGCCTGAATGAGTTTGAATATACGTGAAGTCAGCGACCTGAGAAGCATTGCTTCGCAAGGGTCAGGATGATCTGCATTAAAATTGCGTTTTACTAAGTCATCTGCTCGTTTTTGATCATCTCGGCTACGGGTGGTTTGTTTATTCTTACCACGCCAAACACCTTGTATACCTAGCTTCTGCATCAATCGAGCAACTGTACAACGTGCGATAACATAACCTTCACGTTTCAATTGTTGCCAGACCTTACGCACACCATATCGACCTAAACTTTCTTTCCAAATACGTTTGATTTGCTCTGCATGATATAAATCATGCAGAGCACGTTTCGCTCGATGTTCTGGGTTATCAACGAGATCTAAAGCCCGATAATAGGTCGAAGCTGCAATCGGTAAAATTCTACAAATCGCTTCAACACCATATCGATCTTTATTGTTCTGGATAAAATCCACCATTATTTGTGTGGGCGGTCGAGCTCCGCCTGGGCGAAAAAAGCGGCTGCTTTACGTAGAATTTCATTGGCACGTTTTAATTCTTTAATTTCACGTTCCATTTGCTTCATTTTTTCTTGGTCAGATATCTGTTGTACTTTGGCAGGATTTAGTTGATCCATATGCTTTAAATACCAAACACGCAATGTTTCAGGAGTACAACCAATCTTAGGTGCAATAGCTGTGATTGCAGCCCAAGTAGAAGGATAATCTTTTTCAGATTCAATCAATAATTGAACCGCTCTTTCTCTGATTTCAGGGGTATATTTTGGTTTTGTCATTGGAACATTCTCTCAAGAAAGTTGGTCTCCGACAAACCCGGTACGGTTCAGTCTCAATTTTCACACTTTATGCAACAGAGTCGTTTTTATCCTAAGGTCCTTACCACTTGTATTCTTTACGAACATATATCTAAAAAGTGTAGCAAGTTGCTACACTTTTCGCTAGATCAACTCTTTACCAAAAATATCATTCAGTCTTTCACGAATACTATGGACGAATTCCGGATTACTTTTAAGTTTATGCTTCATATTTCGTTTAAAGTCATTCAACCCCATACCAATTTCAGCAAAATCCATTTGGAATAAAGTGTCATTAATGACAATATTTGCTTGAGAGTCAGTGAGGCATCCTACTTTTTTAAACCACTTCTTGAACTGCTGATAATTTTCATCATTATTAAAAATATACCAAGAACGTACATTCATATCGAATTTAGCCCCTAATTCTTTTACGGATGCATTGTCTTCAAATGGAACATCAAGATAGATTTTTTCAATCACTGCAAATTCATCCAGTGCCTTATCAGCAATCCGATGATGCAGTTTAAAATTCACACCTACAATTGGACGGCCTTTCTTAACGGTTTCATACTCTAACTGTAGATCTGTATTTTCGTTAATTTCTGCCACTATTTTGTCTAATACATAGCGTCTAAAATCTACCCAGCGATCATATTTGGTTTCATTAATATCAATCAGTGCTTTCAAGTTTTCTAAAAGTAATGGCACTTCATAACTCTTTTGATTGGCGTACTTAAATTCGTTTTTAATGAAATAAGTATAAAGACTCATACTGGCAACAGAATCTAGGGCAAAAAGATGTTTTAGCTGATAGGTAGTAAAATTACCCCCAGCCAGTTGAGTGAAATACGGCAACACCTCACTGGTAAAACGAATCTGAATCGCATTTTTAGAATCATCTTCCCATCTTAACTCACGGATAATGGGAACGACAGAATGTACTTTTTTAGTCTTTCTCTTACCATTATCAGCTGGCTCCTCAATAATAAAATGAGCTACCCGGGATGAAAGCTCTTTATAAATCCGATCTATTGCAACATTAATTGAATTACGTTTATTTAATCCTAGTAAATCTGCCAAATCATCCTTATACAAATAAATATAAGTTTGTTCGGTAATTTCACCATCTACCCTATTTTTCTCACTATAATTCGCAACCGCCATTGCATATAAAAGTGCCTTATATTCATTGGCTGATAATTCGATTGGGCGAATTAAACGGTTACTGGTACTGACAACGCCATTATGGCGAATGTTGCCTATACAGTAAGGAATATAATTCGATTCTTCTTGCAATGGTTCAGATTCTGTCATAACCGTGATATTTATAATTTAACTTAGTTTTTATATACAAAAGTGGAAAAACTTTCAAGACTTTCACCACAATATTCTAAAAGTGGAAAGTTTGTCATCAAAAAGAAGCATTTTAGCCGATTTCCTGCACTTAAAGTGGAATTAATTATAATCTTTCCACCCCATGATGACAGACCTTCCACCTTTAGTCTCGAAATTACAGTTCAGAAGGTCTATTTTTACTTTTTTCATTCAGGTCTAGTTAGGTTAAGTCAGATAAAAACCCTGATGTGACAAGGCTTCCACCTTTTTGTTAGATTTAAAAGGTATAACTGCACATATAATCATCAGGAAATATCCAATAAAAACAGATTATCCACAGGTTAAGAAGATACAGTGACAATCTTTCCACCTTTAAAGCTTAGTTATGAGACTTTATTAACAGCTTAAATATTTGTTTTTTAAATTATTTTTAAATAAAAATAGCAGTTATAAAAATAGTAGTGACAAACCTTCCACCCTAGTGACAGACCTTCCACTTTATAGTGACAAACCTTCCACTTTATAGTGACAGACCTTCCACTTTACGGTGACAGACCTTCCACTTTATAGTGACAAACCTTCCACTTTATAGTGACAAACCTTCCACTTTTAAAGTTACAAGCACTTGTTTTATATAATAAAAATATGATCCTAATTATTAATTAGCTAAATAACTAATTATTCTAATTTTTAATTAAGCTAGCTTAGTTAAAAATTTATTTTTTAAGTTGTTTTACAGCTGAATAAATAGGATTTATAAATTTAAAAACTATAGTAAGATGAATGAAAGTTATTTATATTACTAAACATTGAAATAAGGAAGCATCTGACACGCATGTCTGCAAAAATTATTACTGTTGCTAACCATAAAGGCGGATGTGGCAAAACAACGACTGTTGTACACCTAGCCTCAGAACTTGCCAATCTTGGCTACAAAGTTTTAGTCATTGATTTAGATCCTCAAGCAAACGCAAGTTTACACATTGGGATCCAACATCCAAGCGAAATTGCTGTCACTACAGCAGAATTACTAGTGGGCGATATTTCGTTGTTGGCAGATGCATTACAAGAAGAAACGAACTTTGAAAAAGTATCATTAATTTATGGTTCCTTAAATTTAGGAAAAACTGAAGATCAACTAAAAGAAGAAGCTCCCCGTCCTTCTGAAGAGTTAAATATCAAGTTAAAACTATTAAAAGATCTTTATGATTTTATATTGATCGACTGTCCACCTAGCCTTAAATTATTAACAAGCAATGCCTTGGCATCTTCAACACATGTCATTATCCCTATCGAATCAGGATCACAATATGGATTGTATGGGGTAACAGATCTTTTAAATCATCTTGAAAAAATCAAACGTATTAATCCAGATTTAGAGCTTTTAGGCGCTTTACTAATTAAGCATGATGAACGTCAGAATGTCTGTAAGCTGATTCGGGATGAAGCCTTGAAACAGGTAGGTAAAATTTTAGAAACCACAATTCCTCAAAGTACTAAAGTCAATCAAGCAGCGATTCTGCAACAACCACTTTTGAAAGTAGAAAAAAATTCAAAAGTACGTAAGGCTTTTGAAAGCCTTGCCAATGAAATTGTAGTGAAAATTAAAACCTGAGAGCATTATGGCAAGCACCAAAGAGCTTTTAGCTCAGAAACTGAAACAGAATACAGAAAAACATCAGCAAGCACAGAAAGACAATATTAAAGAGCCGAAAGAGTTTAGACGTAATGTCCCTATTGAGGATATCAGCCGAAGTCCAAACCAGCCGCGTAAAATATTTGAAGAGTCACAGTTAAAAGAACTGGCGGATTCTATTAATGAAATCGGCCTTTTGCAGCCCATTACAGTGCGTAAACTGGATAATCTGAAATATGAACTGATTGCAGGCGAGCGACGCTTACGGGCACATCAATTACTCGGAAAGTCTGTGATTGAAGCCATTATAATTGATGCAAATAATGTAGAAGCATCTTTGTTAACCCTGGCAGAGAATTTAAAGCGTCAGGATCTGACAGATTATGAGATTTTTATTGGCCTGAACTCACTTGATGAGAAATTAAAGAAAAACAAGCAACGTTTAGCCAATTCACTGGGTTTAAATCGCGAAGATATGTACAAGTATTTAGCATACGAAAAACTGCCGCAAGCAATTTTAAATGACCTTGATGTGGAACCAGGCTTGCTAGGCCGTACTGCTGCAACTGCATTCAAAAAATTTCTATCGGATCATCTTGAACAACTCTCTGAAGCCGAAGTGGCCTTACTCGGAGCTTGGGAAAAATTAAAAGACAAAAAACTCGAGCAAAGCAAAGTTACTACTTATGCTGAAAAACTATTGAGTCAGAATCCAGAAAAACTGACCACAACATCCGTGGTCAGAAAAATTGAATATGCCGGTAAGATTGCGGGGAATATCAAACTGAATCAAAAACAGCTTAAGGTTTCTCTGAATATCTCGGAAATTGACGAAGCCAGTCTCTTACAATTAGAAGATTTCTTAAAACAGCTGATTCAAAAAAGCGAAAAAGTGTAGCAAGTTGCTACACTTTCTTAGCACCCTGAAACTAATTACATCCTCATGCATTATTGAAATTTATTTTCTTAAGTATGCTTCTTTACATTTGGTCTTTGAGAGTACTGTTACTTCGGACTGAGATTAAATTCTGCCTTTCTTCTTGTGGAGTAGTTTTATATTTATCCGGAAATATTATATATGTCCATATAAGCACTCCCAGTTTTCAGGTTTTGTATCAAAATAATCAATTCTTATCAGATTTTTCGATAGGGAAGTATATGTGCTGGTGGAACATAAATAATTTGGTGGTGTTTCAAAAGGTATGCTGCCGTTAAAAAAATACGTTATTAAGGTAAAAGAAAGTAAGCATCCAGCTAACACAGCCTTACCAAGCGATCCTATAAGCCTTAATTTAGTTCCCACCTAAAAACAAGTGGGGACTTAATCTATGAACATGGATATATATTCAGCAACACCTCCTGTTGCTAAAAAACGCAGAACATACAGCAAAGAATTCAAATTCAGTATTGTCAATGCCTGCAAAAATCCTAATACCTCGATCGCTTCGGTCGCACTGCAACATAGTATTAATGCCAACCTTGTCAGTCGTTGGATCAGGATCTTCAGCCATCATGATGGTGCCGTGCAGGATCCTACTCATGTGAATCCAGCATTTATTGCTTTGCCTTACACTGCTGCAATCAGCCAACCTATTGATGAGAGGATCACGTTGTGTATCACCGTGCCTCATACGAATAATGATATTCAGCTAAAATGGCAGACATCAGAAATACCTGCCTTGGCAGAATTACTCAAGGCACTGGCAACATGATCCGTATCAATGAAATTTGGCTCTCTACCCAGCCCATGGACATGCGTGCAGGTATGGATACGACCATGGCTCAGGTGGTGAGAGCCTTTGGCTACATCAAACCGCATTGCGCCTACCTGTTCTGTAATAAACGTGGTCATCGTATGAAAGTGCTGGTACATGATGGACTGGGCATCTGGCTGTGTGCCAGGCGGCTGGAACAGGGAAAATTCCACTGGGCTCAAGTTCACCAAGGTGAAACCGTGGTCCTCAACCCGGAACAGTTACAGGCATTAATCCAGGGTTTGCCCTGGCAGCGCATTGGACGACAGCAAGTGGTAACAATGCTCTAAACCAAGCTCGGCTATTCTGCTATTCTCCAAACGTTCTATTTCATTCTCTTCATGACCTCAGGCATACTGCGGTCATGAATACGCTGCCTGACTTAAGCCAACTGACCCATGAACAACTGCTGGAATTTACCCGGCAGTTGGCGATGCAGCATCAGTCTCTAGCACAATCAAACCAGCAATTAGATTCTAAAGTTCAACATCTTTCTATTCTCAATCAAAAATACGAGCATGAACTGGCGCTGTTTAAAAAGCACAAATTCGCCCAAAAGAATGAACACTTAACGGCAAAACAAATCCATCTGTGGGATGAAGCGGTTGAAGAAGATATTGCCGCGGTTGATCTAGAACTGGAACGGCTAAATGCAGATAAAACTAATGCAGCGACACAGAAAGCCAAAACCAATAAACCTAAACGTCGACCACTGCCAGATCATCTACACACCATCCGTATTGAGCATGAACCTGCATCAACCCAATGTGCTTGTGGCTGCCAACTCCGTCGTATCGGCGAAGATGTCAGTGAAAAACTGCATTTCAGACCGGCACAGTTCTATAAGGAACAGCATGTGCGTGGTAAATGGGTCTGTGATCAGTGTGACACTCTGACTCAGCAAGCGATGCCCGCCTATGTGATTGATAAAGGCATTGCTTCACCTGAATTGCTCAGCCATGTGCTGGTATCGAAGTATGCCGATCATTTGCCGCTGTACCGTCAATGTCTGATCTATCAGCGGGCGGGAATCGAACTTTCTAGATCAACTTTATCTGACTGGATAGGTCGCTGCGGTGTAGAACTGGAACCTCTGGCCAATGCCTTAAAAGAGGTGGTACTACAACAGCAGGTGCTGCATGCAGATGAAACACCGGTCACCATCATGCGGATGGGTGAGAATAATAAAAAACCGAAGAAAGGTTATGTCTGGGCCTATGCCACTACACAGTACAATCCAGTTCAGGCGGTGATCTATGACTTTCAGGATAGTCGTTCAGGCCAGCATGCTGAAGAGTTCTTGAAAGGCTGGCAGGGCTATCTAGTCTGTGATGATTACAGTGGTTATAAAGCACGCTTTAAATCAGGCGATGTCATTGAGGTGGGCTGCATGGCGCATGCACGTCGTAAATTCCATGAACTGCATGTAACTGGGAAAAGTCAGGTCGCTGAACAGGCATTAGTGCTGATTCAGAAACTGTATGCGATAGAAGCAGAGCTCAGGAAAAAGACCGATGGTACAGCGGAAGACCGCCGCGAATACCGACAACAGCATAGTCAACCAGTGATGCAACAACTATATGAATGGCTCAACCAACATCATCTGACAGTGCCATCGAGTTCTCCCACCGCCAAGGCCATCAATTACACTCTGAAGCGTTGGCCAGCTTTAAGCCGCTATCTGGATGATGGCAATCTACCGATTTGCAATAATTGGGTCGAGGTGCGACACGAAGTCGCTTAATGAAGTTGTTCCCCCTGCGGGAACCACCCGTGTCACCGGGTGAATCTAGAAGGCTGAATAAAGAGCGCCTTCGACAATGTAACGAGGCACCGCAAGGTGCGGGGTATCAATCGTGAGAGGCGTACCCTTCTGGCAGCCATAGCCGGACAAGGGCTAGATAATCGGTATGGTGAACACATGTGAATCTGCGTAACGATCGTCAAGTTGAACGAGCGGAAATGGCTGATACGCTCGAACCAAAACGGTAATGGAGGTGGGAATTGCGTCTTTCGACTACGCATTCGTGACCCATACGCCTCCCGGTCGATAGCAGGCACCTAAGCCGATGTACTTCAGTAAGCGGAACGTGGAAATCCCGTATTACTCCCATTGGGAAAGCAGTTTGCAAAAACTGCCCATGGTGATGCGGGCGAAGGAACGAGGAAAAAGCGAATGCCAGTCTGTAATGGGTTGGATAGAGGTTGAAACATTACCCCACGCGAAAGCGGGCTGACGTCCTTATGGTCTCTCATCACAAGAGAGTGTGTAGAACCCTTTTAATGGAGGGAGAGCAAATGAATGCAGCAGTATCAGCGTGTGCACCTTCCAGCACATCGTGGGACAGCATCGATTGGATTGCTGTACAGCGTCATGTCAGAGGGCTGCAAGCGCGTATTGTGAAGGCGGTACAAGACGGCAGGCATAACAAGGCGAAAGCTTTGCAATGGCTGCTGACTCACTCGTTTAGTGGCAAAGCATTGGCCGTCAAACGAGTGTCTGAAAACAAAGGCAAAAACACGGCTGGGGTCGACAAGGTGACTTGGAATACACCCAAGGCCAAGACCGGTGCGATGATGTCGTTGAAGAGGCGAGGTTACACGCCCCTTCCGCTTCGGAGAGTCCTTATTCCGAAGAAAAATGGCAAGATGAGACCTCTCGGGATACCCACGATGAAATGCCGGGCCATGCAGGCGCTCCATCTGCTGGCTTTGGAACCCATCGCGGAGACCACTGCTGATCGGAACTCTTATGGATTCAGGGCTTTGTTGCACAAAGATTTCATAACTATATGATTTTAAAAGTTTTGATTGTTTTTTGATCCAAAATTAAATTTATTTAAATCAGATGCTTACATATTTATGCAACAAAGCCCTTCGTAGCCTGCTTTTTCTACGGCTTTAATTAAAGTAGCGCGATCAAGTGGTTGATGCGCATAAATGACTGCTTTTTCGGTAGCCAGATTTACATGAGCCGATTCAACACCCTCAACAGATTTTAAAGCTTTTTCCACACGGCCTACACAAGAAGCACATGTCATCCCCTCAATCTCTAATGTTTCACTGTAGTGTGGCGTATCAGTCATTTCGGTACTCATATACGATCTCTATCATTTAGATATGCTGAGTTCTATATGCGAAGATCAGCTCGAACCAAGATTAGGTGGAATTCAGGGATTACTTTTATTTCAAGCAAGTACAGGTTTTATCTGTACGATGAGGAAAATAAGAGAGTAAAAGTGGTAAGGAATTCCCACTGTTACTCTAACAGAGATTAAGCAGGATCAGCTGTAAATCCACGCTCACTGAGAGTGGCAATGACTTGATCCTGACTCACCGTTGTGTTGATTTCAATAATACGGTTTTGTAAATCAATATCGAGTGAGGCATTCGAGTCGAGCTCTTTAATTGCGGTAGTAATGCCGCGTGCACAACCACCACAAGTCATATTAGCGATGTGAAATTTCATATGTTGCTCCTTTTTAACAAAACATTTGTTTAAAACATTAGAACAGTAACTCTAAACTTTCACCATACAACCAGCCTTTTTCTGAATCAGTTACTCGCTGTAACTTGGTCTGTTTACAACCTTACAGTTTTCTTCAGAGTATTCCAAAGAAGAGTGTTCTAATGACTACAGTAAATAACACTAAATATAAAAAAAATGGAAGAATAATTTACTAAGTTATTGTTTTTAAGTTGATCCTTGTTTTATATGGGGGTGATAATAACTTCTGATTACTAGTTTTTACCTTAAATATACCGATTGAAAGATTCATTTAAAGGCTATGAATACATGAGTTTTACAGTTTGGCTAGGTCAGCATGAGTACTTTTCACAAGATTTAAGATCGACCATGAACGTGATTAAGTTATAGGGGATTGATGAAATAGTTTTTATGAATTTCTGGCTTTCTGGGCTGATTTTATCAAATTCATGTCTATGCAAAATTGCGACATATTTCTCGTGCTGGTAGTTATCCAGAGTTTGGTCTGCATCTATCCATAGTGCAGACCTTTTTTTGGTGACAGTTTTTTCTTAGTGATTTTCGATCTGGATGTAGTGATTTCACGTTTGCAGAATATATCTTGGCGGTGATCCATCTAATATTCGTGATTATAAAGAGAGCTAATTCACAGGTTCTACAGATTATGTAGCGACTAACTATATCAAAGTCTATTTGCAGTTGATGGTTGGCGCTTAGTTTATATTTACGCTTAGGTTTCAGTTAAAAAATCAATATTCTGTTGAATCCGTGATTGAATCATCTGTAGGGTAGATTCTCGAATTTGATGGGGATACAGGCGCTGCGCAATTTGACTAAATTGAAGTGCAATTTCACGCATGGTCAAGATGATCTCATCGACTTCTAGAGTAGTCAGATTAGCTTCTGAAGTACCGAGTTTATGTATGTCATTTCGGGAAATATTGAGCGCTTCTCCCATAATGTCCATTTGATGATAACCACCTGGACCCTCGCAGAAGGTCACATCATAGGCTGGAGCCAATTTCCATTGACCATTTTTCTCCATGAGAAATGAAAAGTTCTTAGTATGGTCATCCCGATTATTGAAAAGCACATTAAACACAGCACGTTTAAAAGCATGCAATCTTTCTCGTACATCTTGCGTACACATCAAGGTTGCCCGGAGAAAATTGCGATAGTCTAGGCTACCTGGAACTTTATAGTCTGCTCCTGTATATGCAGCCAAACTCTGCATTGGAATCCGCATACCATTTTGACGATCGAATCGTTTAGAAGCAAAAGCCGTTAAACCATTGGGCAAATTAAAGAAATGGGTATCTGGAGTCTCAATTGCACAAAGTCGCAAACATTCTGCATAGACGGCTTCAATGGCGCAGACTTCAGGATGCTCTTGCTGAGCAGGAAACTTAATCAGCCAGGCTTCATGTTGATCAGAATCTTGAGTCGAAAACTCTAAATTGACAGGATCTCGGTAAACCAACGCTTTTGGTCTGGCACCTTGAGGGGAGCCACCCATGACCAATAAATGCTGTAGAAATTCACCACCTTCACCTTTGAGTACTTCTTGAACTTCCTGGGCCAGTTGTTGTAAAGGGATATTTTCTGAGGTTTGCATGTCAGCAACACAAGGTTCAAAGGAGAGGGCACCCATTGCGTGACTACTAATATAGGTCAGACGCTCCAAAGGTCCAATTCGTGCTGAATTTAAGCCAATTTTTTTGAAATATCGATCCATCAACATCATGCCCCAACCATCTGGTAAAGCGTCATAGACTGGACCTGGGAGTCCCATTTGATGAGTAGGAAAACCTTGTCTGAATGGTAGACCTTTTAAAGGCAGCAAGTAAGAAGAGAGCTCAACACCTTGCTGTATTGCTTCTGGACTATATTCAAAAGCAATGGTGGGTCTACCTGTCGTGGCTGTTGAACTAATCAGCGTTCCCCATAACCATGATTCGCCCCAACCGTTGTAATAAACATTAAGTCTATTGAGCATTATCCCTTCCTCTTAATACGGTGGCGCTTACTTTGACTCTCATAGCGAAGAATGTCATTCACACTGTTAAGCTGAGGTTTAAATAGTTCCTGAAGTTCGTTTAATCGACCCAAGACCATTGCAATACGGACTAAATTTTCAACAGATACATTTCGTCCCGCTTCAAGATTCGAAACTGTATTCACGCCGACACCAGCGCGTGCTGCTACCTCAGCTTGAGACATCTCCAGAAAGAGTCGTTGCTTACGTAAACGCTCACCTAAAAGAGTCACAACTTCTTCTGGTTTAGTGAAATATAAATCCATTAAATTGGGTCTTAAGAATGAATAATTTAATTAAATCACAAAATAATGGAATTAATCTATAGCTATAGTGTGGCTAAGGAGGGCTTTGTTGCACAGCACATCAGAAGGGTAGGTATAGTCCTTGGGTATCGGTTACAGAAAATCATCAGGATGTACTTTGACTGATTGTTGATACGGAGATTTCAGTATTTTCATTTTTCCTAATAGGTCACATTACTTAGAAAGGGTTCTTCGAAAATTAGTTCATACTTTAAAAATCCTATAAATATTGAGGATATTTTCTTAATGCTTTCAATATAGCATGCGGCTATATGTAACTCGAACGGGCTTAATCTGCCTTTCAGTATAAATTTTTTGGGCGTGAGAGGGGAGAGGTGTGAGGGCAAGCAATTTATATCGTGGATACTTCTAAATTACTTATGTAATAGAAGGTGGTAAACATGGATTTAGAGGTAATAACACTAAATATAAAAAAATTGGAAGAATAATTTATTAAATTATTGTTTTTATGTGGTTATTGGTGATGTTATGAATAATAATAACTTTTTTCTTGATGAATTTTACCTAAAAAAATTGATCAGATAATTTTCTTTAAATGTCATGCATACATAAATTTGACAGTTTGAAGGGATCGGTATGTGCATTTTTCACAAGGTTAAAGATCGACCATAAATGTGATAAACGGCAGAGGATCATTGAAAAATGAATGGATTTAAACACTACATGTATGCACGAAAAAAAGTATCGCTGCGGTTCTGCTGACAGGCTGTATTGAGCATTGAATGCAAATGATGTAGTAATTGTCTACAGGCTATAGGACCAGCATGAAGAAGAATGAAATGTAGTTGCCAATTTATAACCTTGGTTGAAAAGCATAGCATTGTTATTCGGAGAAGTGAGGTAAGCCATCCTTCTCTTATTCATTTAAAATGATTCTTACTCAACTGATCTCGACTCATGGGCTGGTTCCAATTAGACGGATAATAACTTCCATCCCCTATCTTTTTCTTACCACATTTCTTGCATTTAATCCCTTCTTTGGAGATTTGATTCAGCATCACTGTTGTCGGTTGAATCAAATCAATGACATAGTTCGTTGGTTCAGGAAAAGCAGAAGAGGCTGCTTTATTGCAAAAGAGAACATTCGGATCAAATGGATTGGATTGCACAAAAGCCATGATACAGCCACAGAGTAATTCACCTGCATGTAATCTGTAACATCCATTCAGGTCATCAGACGAAGATTAATCTGAAATTTAAGCACTAAACACCATAAATCTATGTATGGGCAGACTTTTTTGAGACATATGTTGATAAACATGCGGCAAGTTACATTGCTTAAAAGTCTATCTAAGTTAACGATCTATTCAATTCTGGATAAGTAATCTGAATATTACGATCCTAAATTACCCGAAGAGTATTAAGATTTCTAAGAATCGTGATTGTTGGTTTATTTGGGAAATTAATCAGTGGATTGAAGCAAAGATGATGGCTCATTAAGGATTGTGGGCTTCGACTACTTAAATTTTAGGTATTTTGAATAAAGCATATTTCAAAAATCTTAATTAATGGATTTAAATTACCATAAAAACCTTCAATATTGGCTTGAATCCATTGTTGTTGAGAGTCAATGCGAGACCAATCAATACCATAACCACAATGAGCAATCAGATGCTCAAAGAAAATCCGTTGTGTACGTCCATTACCTTCACGGAATGGGTGTATGACATTAAGCTCACAATACAAGTCGGCAAGTTGAGGAATCAGTTGTTGTGGTGCTAAGCCTTGAAAGTATTTTTTTTCTTGAAGCGGTTTGAGTAGTTTATTGGTTTCAATTTCAATACGGGAAAAATTACAAAAACGGGTGTCACCTTTGGAAATATCGATTTGTCTTAACTTTCCTGCCCAGTCGTATAAGTCGCCAAAGAGCTGCGCATGAATTGATTTTAAGTATTGTAAGTCGTAAGGTGGTTCAGCATATTCAATTAAGTTACTTGCCAATCCAGACAGTTCTAGTTCAGCTTGTTCTAAAATTTGTTCATCACGAATATTGAGTTTGTTCTTTAGGATATTTGTGCCAGGGTAACAATACAGGCTGTCACCCATTTCCCCATATTTATCCATACATGCACCTGACTAAGATTCGGGTTGCGAATACTTCTTATATTTTTGCAAGATTTCAGCTTTACTTTGTTGAGTTGTTTGAGCTGTCGTTGTAATGCCTTCAAGCTTTAGGCTGGCTTGATAGTTTTGCGAACGTGTCGCTTGAATATATTTTCTTTTCTGTTCAGTGGTTCTGAGCATTTCGAAACTCCATTGATGCTACACGTGAAGTAAGTATAGCAGAGAATCTTTTTGATCAATGCTGCATACACAGCATTTCTAAAATGTAATACAACGGTATTGTTTCATGTAATAACAGAAAACTAAAAAAAAGTGGAAGAATTCTTAAAATTTAGACCGTCATAGATAAGCAAACCGTATGTATTTGTTGAGAATTGTAATTTTGAGAAAATTTAGTTGATAAATTAAATGAAGTTTCATATACAAAGATATGCTCATTTTTTAAATCGATAAAAATGTTAAGATTTGACTATTTGGTAAAAAATATAGAAATTTTTATGGGGCAATTTATCATGCCCTTTTGCTTTGACCGAAAAAATGTTCAACTTGAGATAGTAAAAATTAACTCAGAACTACTGAAAATCAAAAAGATTAAACAGAGTCAGAAAGTAGTAGTACAAGCAAAGTTCAAAATAATCTATGTGAAAATTTGGCAAAAAATCTTGCTATTGATGCAAACGGAGCCAGGCTTACGTGTGCATTCTAATTATGTTGCAATCTTACAGTTGATACATAATCTTGATGATTTTATCGAAAAATCACAACAACACTTGTGCTTTGAAAGAAAAGCTCAGAAAGAACTGGATGCTAAATTTTTTGCAAGATTTTTTAAGCTAACAAAGAATTCAATAAAGGATCAACTTTTACCAAATCGTTCTGATCACAATGAATTTAAACAATGCAACGTGATAAAAATATTAAGCGAAAATGAATATGCCAAACATTGAAACACAAGAGCAATTCTTAGATTTAGCAGAAAAATATCAACAAGATTATTGTCTATTACGTGATGATATTGTAAATACACAATTTGTCGATCTATCAGATGATTTGTATAAAGATGTCTACGCTCTATACAAATTAGCACAACAAATTTATAGCTATATATCAGGCTCCAGACAGATCGGTAAGTATTCTTTTTTAGCTGCTGTGAGTTTTTTTGCATGTCCAGATTCTAGTAATACACAAGAGCTGTCATCGCAACGTTATTTGATTCTACAAGCGAGTTTTTTAACATATCGGCAGTATCAAGAATTTGCAAAAATTGATAAAGCTGAGAATAAGCAAAAACATGTTTGTGACCTATTACGCTATGTCTCACGATATGTGCTGGATTCTAATCATGCTGAATTATTTCATGAATGTAGTAAGCTGCTAAATTGTTATGTCACGTACGAACGTAATTTGAAAAAAGAGGATCGTAATCAACTTTTTAATATTAAAGATTTCGAACAAGTACAAGTCATAGAGTATTTATCGGCTCTATTAATAATTTTTAAAAGACTAGATGATCGTCGTGTAGTTCATCGTCAGCGTAAGTCAAAAAAAAGCAAAGTTTTGCAATGGCCGACGAAAAATGAACTCAAAAAATTTCGTGAAATTAAAACGGGTAAGCAAGTAGATATTGGACATAACGCAAAGATTAGTATTTATGATGCCGCTCTTCACAAAGATGAAGAGGGTGAAGTTGATCTATTAGATCCTGAAATGGAGTTTTATTCAGAAGATGAAAAGTCTAAAAATTTAAATTATATACTCAGCGATAATGCGACGCATCTAATGCGGCATCGCCAGCGCCGTCATGCTCCTTTTGTTACAAATCCACATTATTTGGCGCCAGATATACTGAAGCAAATTGTTTATGTGTTGAGAACCGAGTTATCCGGGCACTGGAGGGATGCTGCAATCGCTGCAGCATGTTTATTGTCACTTTTGACGGGATTATCACCCGTCGCACTGATGGATTTTAACGAGCTTATTCAAGATGGAATTTTGATCCAGAATGGTTCAAGTAGACGTCGCGAATATTTACTCAAATTAAATCTTAAAATTACAGAGCAGAAGATTAAGAGCTTAAATCATGTGCGGTGGAATGAAGTGATGACACATCAACTACATTTACCTTCTGCTTGGTTTGACTATATAGAACAAGCATCGAATCCACTAATTTCATCAACACACATTAATACGAAACTTAAGAATTGGCTTGATAATCGGTTTGTAGGTTCGATCACTGTAGAAAAACTGCAGGCTCAATTATATTTTCATATATATTATGAAACATATAATGAATATCTTGCTCATGTAATTGCTGGGCGGGATAGTCAGCATCACATGCCTGGTATCTATTATGGCGGGCTACCGAAAACTCAACTCAGTAGCACATATCTAGCCTTTTTAGAAAAAGCACTTACACCACATTCCACACATTTTACTGAAGACACGGCTGAACTAAAAATATTGCAACAACAATTCAAAGTGCAATCTGCATTATCTATAGGAAGGATAGGGAGCCAACTGGCACTTGAACCCAATTTTGTGAAAGAGCAATTCCATATTTTACATAGACATTGTCACGAAAACATCCAAGAAGATAAGCACATTATTAATCAACTTAATGCATATGCGTGTTGGATGTGGCATATCAGTTTGTTGAGTTTGGCAAGTCGGCCTAAAAAAAACCTGTTGGGGAATTTGGATGATTATTGTGTTGAGCTCAAGCTTTTATATGTGAATGATAAAAAAAATAGTAAAGCAAGAAAAGATGGTCGTTTTATCCCTTTATCTGATTTTTTCATAAAAACACTGCAAAATTACACTGCCTTTTTAGAACAAATTATTGAAGCGTACGGTTCATTTTTTAGACAAGTCTTTGCAAAGAAGAAGATAACTGTAAATGATCTTTTTGGTAAGGTCATTTTTAGTAAAGATATCTTGCCGATAACTGTCAAAGAATGGCAGAGCAGGAAAATTAAGTTAATCCCTTTATCGAGAAAATGGGTGAATTCATATATGCAAGGAGTCTTTCCAAAGAATATGTATTCGAATTGGTTACGTCATTTTGACATGAACTTTTTGATGCATGAGCAGCAAGAGGGTAAACCAGCATTAGCTTTTCACTTAATTCAGGCCCTGTATGGTCATGACCAACGTGACCGAGAGGCTTTTCATCCGCATTCTTCACTTATCCCGAATGTCTATGTACAGCAAGCCCGCCAGCAATTGCAAGATAATGTCAAATCTTTATCGATTAAACACTTAGAGCGAAAATAGTTGTATGCAAAAAATCAAAGAACTAATAAAACCACAACTAGATGATCTATTTGTTGATATTCATAAAATGGTGAAAAAGTCGCTAGATAGACAGCCTTCTCCACCTGAAGTATTGACGAAAGAAATGCAGCAAAAACTTGATCAGCAGATCGCTGAAAAATGGCATGACATTAAAGATAGTGTTGATTGTTTGAGTCAAAAGTTGAGCCGAGACGAACAATCAAAACTGATGCAATTTACTGAAGATGAATTTAATAAAAGAAGGAAGCAATTCAACCAGAATGTAGATAAAAAATCATACAGAATTAAGCTAAATCCACATACTAAACGGATCGTACTGCCTAGAAAAATTGAGAGTACAGAGTCACGGTTAGAACAGGGGCATCTACATATCCATGTACTTAAGGAATTAAGGCAGTATTGGCAAGATTCATTTGAATATTGGAATGAACCAAAGTACTTATGGGGAAATTTATGCTTAAGTTTTATATATATTTCAGGCTGTGCAGATGAACAGCATTTGATTGCTATTCAGAAGCAATTGCAGGAGGCCATTGAGCTTGGTACAGATCTGAATTGTTTTCGGTTATACCATTCGGACTACAAAAAAATCACTAATCCATTGTTACTACATTATCGTGTTGAAAACTCTCAATATGGCAACGATGTAGAACAGGGAAAGTTGTACCAATGGAAACATGTTTTTTTTAACCCATATGCGCAGTTCATTTTGCAATATTTAAAAAAGTTGAAAGCTGCTCAGAAAGAATTTTGTCTGCAACATTCAGTTGAAGATTGTATTTTAGAAAGCTTGAGTAAGATAGGCAGGAAAAAAAGTCTTGGGGATCTGCAATATCAAATTAAACGCCGTGGATTTCGTGCATTTAATGATGTGCAAATGGTACTCGAATTTAATCCAAACCTCAGCATAGATATATTTTTGAGTAATGTGCTTCAGCAAGAGATTAATACTGTTGCTTTAAGGCCATCCGAATTTAGATTGCTGTGGAATAATGATTACAATCAAGTCACAGAACCAGATAATCGCCCTATTCATTTTGAACAAGAGCAGTTACTTCCTGAAGTTCCGACTGTTCAAAGCAAATTACAAACGATTCCGTATGAGTTGATGTTGTTTGGTCAAAAGAAACGTAAAGGTCAAAAAGTTGAGCGTTTAGATAAAAAGAGGAATAAAGAAGAACGCACGCTACGTTTTTGGCAAGAAACTAGAAGGGTGTTAGAGGAGAAGATAGTTGATGCTAATACGGAGGAAAAGTCTTTAATTGATGCTCAACTACGCTTAATTCACTGGTTAATGCATTTAAAAAAACGAGGGCTTCAATTATCAACTATTGAAAGCTACTTAGGATCGTTTGGCAAAGAATTTATATTTGAGATTTGGCTCAATAAATTAGATTTAAAGCAACAATCCATAGATGACTATGAGGATTTATATCGGCAGCTATTGAAATACAGCAGTGAACGTGATGAAAAAGCAGTTCAACGAGATTCGGTGAAAGGAAAAACCTCTCGTAAGATGCACCAAAGCGCAGAATACCGTTTTGGTCGCCTAAAAGATTTTCATCAATTCTGTATAGAGAATTATGATGCTCCAGGGGTATTGGTGTTACAGAATTCAAGTTTTAAGCATTTACAAATTTGCAATGCACGGCTAGTGAGTCCTTTGCTATTTGGCAAATTATTGGAAAAACTAGAAAATTTAAGTCAAGAGCCAACGGCATCAGAGTGGGTCGATCATCTGAGTTGTTTAAAGCTGATGTATTTACTAAGTTATAGAACTGGACTTCGATTAAATGAAGTTCGTTGTCTTAAAATACAAGATATTATTTGCCCAGAGCTACTTTATAAAGAAAAAGAAAATACAGTTTTTAATAATATCACGCTTCATATCCAAGACAATTCATATCGCCGTCTGAAAACGCGAAGTGCGAATCGTCAAATACCATTGAAAATTGCATTGTCAGAACATGAGTTTTTAGTAGTACAACGTTACATACAACATCGTTATGAGCAATATTTGGTTAATCAGCAGGATGATCTACTTTTTAGTGTGAATCATCGTGTATTAACTGATCAATGTATCAGCAAAATTACAGTAGATTTGTTTAGTCAAATATTAGGTATGCATCATGGCTTTAGTTTTCATACATTACGCCACAGTGCTGCTAACTATCTAGCAATAACTTTGCTCGGTTCAAAAGAAATGATCAAGACCTACACAGATTGTCCTTGGGTAAAAGCAAAAAAGATGAGGGATTTATTGTTTGGTATGAAAGCACGTGCTCAAGAAGAGATTATTCAACATAAATGGCAGGTGCTCGCCTCTTGGATGGGGCATAGCAGTATTGAGCAAACGGCTTCAAATTACCTTCATGTTTTGGATTTATTAGCAGTCGATCGAATTTATAATTCGCCGTGTATCATTTCAAAAAAAGTATTAGAACAGTGTTTTAGTCCAGTGAAGTCAAGTACAGACTACATAAACCTAAATCGTTATACTCAGCAGCAGAAATGGTTTAATTCTTATCAGCAAA
This sequence comes from Acinetobacter sp. YH12045, assembly GCF_013419925.1. Classification (NCBI taxonomy): domain Bacteria; kingdom Pseudomonadati; phylum Pseudomonadota; class Gammaproteobacteria; order Moraxellales; family Moraxellaceae; genus Acinetobacter; species Acinetobacter sp. YH12045. Next base: position 31,924 of record NZ_VOZE01000018.1, read on the forward strand.
CACAGCCAGTTACGATGGCTGGCCGACAAGAAAAGAAGTTTAGTATAGAGAAGAGTACTCTGACACCTTTTCAACGTTTGATAAGTTTTAGAGAAGGTCGATTAAGCGAAGATACCCAAGCTCAAGAATGGATGCAACGATGTCAATGGATGAGCACTAAATGGATGGATCGCCAAAAATTTAATTTAAAAACGAATTATGTTTATAGTAAGAATTTAGAAGAGAGTTGGTTTGATGAACTTTACGAAAAGGCTAAAAAACTGACTCGTCCAGATGAAATAATTCCTCTCCTTGATTTTCATTATAAAGATGATAGGCAGCAAGATGCACTGAAAGAAAAGAACATGGTTAAGGCGCTTAAAATATTATTATTATTTGGAAAACTGCGTAAGAATTTTCTACATTTTCAATGCCGAATGAAAGGTGATGAGCAACAAATTGTTAATTTTATTACTGGTATAGAGCCAATGTTAGGAGATCATCTGTATTTAGAAAAACAAAACTACCCAGTTAATTTGGATGCTCCTGAGCGAACCGTTAAATTTAGTTTTCAAAGAGTTGTCGGCTCTAACAAAAAAAATGTTACTCCGCTGGTTATATTTAATTTAATGTTAAAAATGATGCAAAAAGATGAACTCTGGATCAAATAGCCTAAGCATGTTAAAGGGGAATTGTTTAGAAATTTCCCTGTTTATAAGTAAACTGCCTTTATGAAAAGCACCATGCTGACTTGGATTAATAAGCGGAATGTAGTATCACAGTTTGATCGCTGGATTTACGAAAATGGTGTGAAGATTAGCGGTATGGTAAATCGATGAGCTAAAGTGTTGTAGTCCAAACTCGATCTGACAATTACCCATTTTTTAGTGTGCCCGTCAGGTTAAATTTGAACTGAATTTTTCTCAGCCCAAATTCATTTCCAATCAAGTTATGTTTCAAGTGGCGTGCGAACACTGCACAATTTAATTCACGGTGCCTAAGACAGGTATCAACTTCGGACCAGCCATTCTAGCTTTGCTAATGATTTCCACCAGCTCATCATAAGTCAGTTCAAACTTATCCTCACTATCAAATACATAGACCATATTCTTGCCTTCATGTTCAGGTGGAGTAGGTGGTACAAATCGTTTCGGGATAAGAATTTGTGCGAGTTGTTCGTCAGTTAATTTAAATAAGTGCATGTTTTTATCCTACTGTTCCTTAAAATGTATTCAAACATACTCAAGGACTAATTCGCACTCTGTTAATGTCTTGTTGCCAAGCGTGTAACTAGAGCCTGAGTCGGTCAGTTCCGACTTGTAGCGGTCAGTCCGTTCTTGCAATATACGCTTTACAGTTTTGTAAGGCGTATAACGACTTATCTCATTGTCGTTTAATCTTGCAAGCACGTTTCTCGCAGCATTCCAATCAGCTTGCACAACTTCCCCATTGAAACGGTGAAAACGATCTCCCTTACGTGTACCTATTAAAAGGCCATGCAAGAAAGAATCACTTTGCGAAGTATATGCAGAATTGACTAGATGCACCGTAGAACCTCTACGGTGAGATATAGAAGTTAGGGCATTAGCTAACAAACCTTTAGCCCATGTATTTAAGCGTCTATTGGTGTTTTTGCCATAGTTGCGTTTACTTTGAATTGGGGATGTTAAATCTTCCGCAACAATCACTTTGGCTTTATCAACCAACTTGTGAGTTGCTGTAAATATTAATGTTTTGAGCTTTGCTTTTTGAGTATCTTGTCGCTTATCTAGTTTTTTTCGACCTAGATTATTTAACTCAATTTTCTGTTTCTTGTGTGGTTTAGCTTTAGCAATCGCTCTGAGCTTGTTTCTGTGCTTGTACTTTTGATTTAAATAATCTGATTCACTTGAGATCAGCTTGCCTAGACCACTCCCATATACATCGCCATCAGAGTCCACAAAAGCTTCTGAGTACCCTTTATCAACACCTACGGTTTCCTGACCACAATCCTGTGTTTCAACTGCATCATAAGTTGAGTGAACTTCAACATTACCGTTTTTTAGAATGATTCTAAGTGTGCCTTGTGGCGCAAAATCAACAGTCGTATTTAATGGGATTTTAATGGTTTGTCGAGGGATTAGGCTTGGTACTTTAAGCCAACATTGACCATTTAACTCAAAGGTTTTACACATATCCGCACGAACAATAATTTGATTATGTGTGTGATTAACACCATGCTTAAAGTGATTACGCATTTGACGATGGAGGAAATTATCAGTCATCCATTCATCTTTTTTAAGCAAGGTGTATAGTCTTTTTTGTTCATTATTACAGGAGGTGCGTTTTCGGATCGCCTGCTTTACTTTGTCTTTTGATGCTTCTCGATAGGCTTTAATATCACCTATGCAATCACGTAGCGTTTCTTTCCACGCATTTGCAGAAACACCAAAGTCACGACTTTCTTTCATCCACGCATCACGAATAGCTCTGTCACTGATATTCAAACCTGAAATAGCACCATATTTAGCCCACACCTCGCTACGAATACGACCAAGTAAAACAGCTTGTTTCTCAAGCTGTTTGTACTTTTGCACATTCAAGTTTTTACAATGGTGGATGCGTGTTAATTTCACAAAGTCATGCCTAGGTTAAGGGATTGGATAATCAATAGATATGGATGCTAATATACCAAGACACTCACCTAAAATACAAAAGATAATCATTTAAATCTCTAATAAATACCCACCTTGCCACTACTGAATCGACATAGACAAAATGAGAACTTATGCAAATATTTGTCTATATTTTTAGTTATAGTTAATTACTCTCGTAAAACAGCTGACGAAGTCCGAGATAGAATCATTGCGTCAAAACAAACGTGATGCTTATGCACTTATGATGAAAATGAATTAATTATTATTTAATTAAGTTAAAAGACTGCTATATAGCGGTCTTTTTTGTTTTTGAGCTCTACAAATTTTAATGAGTACATATAGTTACTTTTATAAAAATGATAATAAAGGGTAGAGGAGGTCATCTAAGAATTTAAAGCACAAGACTTATTTAACATTGATGACAGAAAAAGTGAGTTGTTGGGAACTTAAAGAAGAGGTGGTACTTATAATGGTTACTAAAATACAAATACTTAAAATATTAAATATATAAAACAATATATTACAAATATATATGATGCGTAGTGTACGCATCATACATAAAGCGTTCTATTTTGATATAATTGATCCAATCAACCCATTGTTAGGTTTCATTTAAATTCCATGAGTCTTACTGAAATTAAAGTTCGCCAAGCTCATTGTAAGGAAAAAACCAGTTTTTTATCCGATGAAGATGGGCTTAGCCTGAAGATTGAGCCGAGTGGAAGAAAATCTTGGTGCTATCGCTATACAGATCCACAAACTAAAAAACGTCGACGCATTCAGTTAGGTCGTTATCCTGATTTATCGCTGAAAAAGGCACGACAAGTCAGAGATGACTTTAAAGACAATGATTTCTGTTTTGAACAAGATACTGCCTCTAATGTCATCACCTTTGGTAAGGTCGGGGAGGAGTGGTTACAGTTCAAACTGAAAAATGCCTTCAACGATCTACCCCGCTGTGGTGTACTACAGTTAGCAGAAAGATGCTTACAGCAAGATATTTATCCAGACCTTCAGGATCTACCTTTTCAAAACATCAAGCGTTATGACCTGGTTTCAGTAATCAAAAAAATAGAGGGACGCCAAGTAAAAGAACCTGTCAAGAAAGCTTGTAGTTATTTGAACCAAATTTATGACTACGCTGTAGCGATGGGTTATTGTGAATTCAACATCGCGCATGGTTTAAATAAAATCGCCATTAACAGTAAAATCAAGAAAAATTATCCGTATTTGAAAGCGGAGGATATATCTGATTTTAAGTATAAATTACAAAAATTGGATGCCCATCCGATTATTAAAAAAGCACTGCTGTTCAAATTACATACTGGCGTGCGAGGGGCTGAATTGTTATTGGCTGAGCCTCATCATTTTGATTTAAATGAAAAAGTCTGGAAAATACCTGCCTTGCATATTAAACAGTTTCGACGAAAAGTCATATTAGGCCATGAGATTCCCGACTTCTTAGTTCCACTTTCAGATCAGGCTTTAGATATTTTAAAAGACGTCATGCAATGGTCATACGGTGAAAAGTACATTTTTGCTAGCCCACGGAAACATAATCAACCGATTCATTTTAATACATTAAATATGGCTATACGTAAGATGGGCTATGGAAAACATCAATTATCCTCTCATGGACTACGTTCCACTTTTAGTACCATTTTGAATGACTCAGGTTTGTTCCAGGATAACTGGATTGAGGCACAACTTTCACATATTGATAAGAACCGTACCCGTGCCAGCTATAATCACGCTGACTATTTAGCCCAGCGGACTGAAATGATGCAGTGGTGGGGTGATTATTTAAGTACTGCTAAGTGAAAATCGTACTTTTATACATAGACTTAAAACATTATGGGGTTTCAAATGGATAGTAAACAATATACTTGCCGTGTTACATGGTCAGCAGAATATAATGAGTATGTTGGGTTGTTCGAACCACAAGCACTAGCCATTTGTTGTAATTCAGCTTTAAGCGCCCTTAATTCTTTCATGCGTTTATTCACTAGTGCAAGTTGCTGATCAATTAATGCATTAACGCTAGAGCAGCTTTCTTCTGGCTTATTTTTTAATTCGATAAGACGTTTAATATCATTGAGTGATATATCTAGGCTGCGACAATGCTTTACGAATTCCAATTGTTTAAGTGCTTTGCTATCATACAGCCTGAAATTACCTTCTGAACGATTTGGATTTAACAGTAATCCTTCTCTTTCATAATATCTAATCGTTTGTATTGAACAGCCCGATTTTTTTGACAATTCGCCTATTTTCATCAATTTCCCCCAGACATTTGACTCTATAGTTACTATAGAGTCTATAGTATAAGTATGCAACGAAAAGGATATATAAAAAATGACTGAGAAATATTTAAACAATACGAATATCGTTAATTTTGAACACAAAGATATCCAATCCTTGATCGATCAACGTAGGTGGAAAAACTTGGATAACTTCAACAAAATTGGTGCCGCTTATCAGTTTGTAAAAGATGATTTTTGTGGTTATGGTGTTGCAACAAAGTGCTTTTCATCACCAGATACAGATTGGCGTGGAGAAAATACCTATATTCAAAAAGAAGGTATTCATGATGACTTTGGGCTTTATGATTCCCCTGATGAGTTCTATTTCGAAAAAGGGACTAACTTGTCGGGGTTCAAACGCTGGATATATCAACGCTTGATACGTCACTTGATTAATATGAATGTATCAAAACTAAGAAATAGAAAAGTACTAGAGGTACAAAATGCACAACCATAATCATAGTCATCAACATGGTAAAGATGACCGTATTGGTTGGGCATTTTTCCTTAATGTGACATTCACTATTATCGAATTTATAGGTGGTTGGCTCACTAACAGTACGGCGATAATGGCAGATGCAGTTCACGATCTTGGTGATAGTCTTTCAATAGGTTTTGCGTGGATTTTAAGTCGTTTTTCAGATAAAGAAGCATCAGATAAGTTTAGTTATGGTTATCGTAGACTTACTCTCTTTGGCGCATTGATAAACAGTATTGTTTTAATCATTGGCTCAATTTGGATTTTATTTGAAGCAATTCCAAAGCTGTCCAATCCTGAAATGCCTGTAGTCGAGGGGATGTTAGGGCTAGCGATACTCGGCGTTGCCGTTAACGGATATGCTGTATTAAAATTAAAAGCGGGTGAAACATTAAATGAGAAAGTGCTGACATGGCACCTTCTTGAAGATGTACTTGGATGGGTTGCCGTTCTTATAGTCTCTATCGTACTGTTGTTCGCTGAACTGCCGATATTAGATCCCCTTTTATCAATAGGGTTCACGCTGTTCATCTTGTTTAATGTTTTCAAAAACCTGAAATCAACACTCGTTTTATTTCTTCAAGCTGCACCCGATAAAGAGACTCAAAAGCGTATTAAACTATCACTAATGGAATTTCCTGAAGTTAATGGTATCCACCACATGCACTTTTGGTCACTAGATGGTGAAAGTCACGTTTTAACAGCGCACCTTGAGCTGAGTGACAACTTTGACGTTAAAGAATTAATTAGGCTTAAACAAGAAGTTGCAGCTAAATTATCTTCCTATCATTTATCGCATACAACGATAGAGTTTGAGTTTTTAAATGAAAATTGTCGGGATGAAGCGCAGTAAGCTTTATCAATAAAATGTTGGGCATACAATATTAAAAGCAGCTTAATTAGGCATAACCTAGTAATTAAGCTGCTTTTTTTGATTTTAAATTTCGTCGGATTGCTGTTTGCTACTCTCAGAGCCATGCGCCCATTGATATAAAATAGGCAATACAAACAAAGTTAAAATTGTAGAAGATACAATACCGCCGATAACAACTGTTGCTAGTGGTCGTTGTACTTCTGCACCAATTCCAGTGTTTAACGCCATTGGAATAAAACCTAAACTTGCGACCAGTGCCGTCATTAAAATAGGTCTTAAACGAATGATGTGCTGAGTTTCCATCATTGTCTTGGCTTGATGCGGATCAGTCTAAAGCATTCTCAGGAATAGAGGAGCTCGTTGCTGATGTTGTCGCTGATATGATTAGCAATAATGAAAAAGTTCCTACACCACTCTCCGGGAAAATATAGTAGGCAGTTTGTTGTCCTTGTTCTCAGTGGTTCAACAAAAACTAGCCCTCGAAGCCGCAGAACGTGGCGTGGACATAAATTGTTTAGTATCAGTAAAAAGAGCGATGTAATTTTAGTACGAGTGAGTGATAGAGCAGGAACCTATGCTTCATATATTCAGTAAATGGTATGTTTTTGAATTAATAGGTATTTTTAAATAAAGCTTTCTTTGATTTAGTGCTTTTTATTTAATAAATTAATTTTAAAAACAACTTAGGCTAATTGATAAACACTATCTGGAAAGATTAAAAGAAAATATTTTTTAATTTCTGCTAATTCATTTAAGGCAGGTTCCCTTTCAAGCAGTTGAAATGTCCAAATAAGTACAGCCTGATGATTATCATAGCAAGTATTTACTCCAAGAAAATTAGCCATTCCATAACTTCTATTGATGTTCATTTCTTTAATTAATTGATTTCCTAAGTCACGAGCTTGCTGGCTGATCAATAACTCATTTGGTAACACGGCGGTCATCTCCACAAAATAATCTAATGCAGGTTCAATCCTTATATTTAAAAAGTTATAATTTAGTTGAAATGGATAAAATATACTTTCTATAAGTTGTAATAACCTGCTGTAGGTTAATTTTAGCAAAGTATTACTCAGTCAACAACTTCAAATAACCCACAGCAAGTTATTTTTTGTAAATTAATTTAAATATGATTACTTGTAAGTTATCTAGCCTCATGGGCGATAGAAAAATTTTAAAATTAAGTGAAGTGGTGCATGCAACAGGTATCAATCGCAACACGCTCACAAGTATGTATTATGACCGTGCTGTACGTATTGAATTACCAGTCGCCGATAAGTTGTGTAAGTACTTTAACTGTACGATGAATGATTTGTTTGAGTTTAAGGAAGAAGTTGAAGAAAAAGATTAACTTAATACTTCGTTTGATAAGTTTTTCGAAGAAAAAGACTAGCCAATACTTAGTTTGATAAGTTTTTCTCTGCAGATCTAATATTGAATTTTATAAAATATCATTACAAACAGAGGTGGTTCCACTTGTTTGAACAACTAAAAGCGTATTTATAAGTGATATTCCGCTCTAGTTAAGCCACCTTGTTTTGTTGGGGTAGCTGATCATAGTAAAACTCATTTGGTGTCATTTTGTCTAGACTCGAATGAGGTCGTTTCAGATTATAAAACTCAAAATATGCACTCAATTGCTTTTTCGCATCTGTGACACTGCTATAAGCTTTGAGATACACCTCTTCATATTTAACGCTCCGCCATAATCGTTCAACCATCACATTATCTACCCATCGACCTTTACCATCCATACTGATTTGAATGCCATTTGATTTCAATACATCAATAAATGCATCACTGGTGAACTGACTGCCTTGGTCTGTATTCAATATTTCAGGTGATCCATATTTTTCAATCGCTTCATTTAAAGCCGAAATACAAAAATCCACCTCCATACTAATCGATACCCTATGCGCAAGTACCTTGCGGCTATGCCAATCAATCACAGCACATAAATAAACAAAGCCTTTTGCCATAGGGATATACGTTATATCCGTAGACCACACTTGATTACTGCGCTGAATAGCCAATCCTTTGAGCAGATATGGATATTTACGGTGAGCTTGATTAGCCTGGCTTAAATTTGGTTTGCAATATAACGCCTGAATACCCATTTTCTTCATTAAAGTACGTGTATGACGTCGTCCTATATGATGCCCTTGACGATTCAACAAATCACGCATCATACGACTGCCTGCAAAAGGATATTGCATATGTAATTCATCAATACATCGCATCAGCTTCAGATCTGATGAGCTAACAGGTTTTGGGCGATAATAATAACAACCACGAGAGACTTTCAGTAACTTAGCTTGTTTAGATACTGAAATCTGAAGTGAGTGATCGATTAACTTTTGTGGTTGAAGCGGCCCAGTTTCTTCAACACACCTTCTAAAAAATCAATTTCTAATGCCTGCTCACCGATTTTTGCATGTAACTTTTTAAGATCAATGGGAGGTTCTGATGGAGCTTTTGATTGATCGAAAGCTTGTGAGGAAGCTGAGATCAATTGATTTTTCCAGTCAATAATTTGGTTTTGATGAACATCAAACTCAGAACTCAATTCAGCAAGTGTTTTTTCTGCTTTGATCGCAGCAAGTGCTACCTTAGCCTTAAAGTCGTTTGAATGATTTCTTCTTGGTCTACGTGCCATAAAATACTCCATATATTGATGTTTATAACATCATTTGAGGAGCAGAGTATCACTTATAGGAGTTGTTCAAATTGATGTGTGCTGAATTAGCAGGAGACTTTCACTTGGGAGATTCTAGGCAGCTAACCGATAAAAGTCTTCTGCCATTTGATTTGGTGTCTTAAAATCCAAGCCTTTTTGAATTCTTCGCTGATTATAAAATAACTCTATATATTTTGTAATATCCGCTTTGGCTTCTTCCCTTGTTTTGTAGTTGCGATGATGGACTAGTTCATTTTTGAGTATGCCCCAGAAACTCTCTATCGGTGCATTATCAAAGCAGTCGCCTTTTTTGCTCATTGAACCCTGAAAATCAAATTTCTCAAGTAAGTTTCGATATTCATTACTGCAATATTGGCTGCCTCTATCTGAATGTACAATGAGATCTTTAGCAGGTTTCTGATTGCGAATAGCCATATTCAATGCATCACAAACAAGCTTGGCTGTCATGCGCTCATTTAAGCTATAGCCAACAACCTGTTTCGTGTAAAGATCTTTGACAGCTGCCAAGTACAACCAGCCCTCAGCCGTCCAAATGTAGGTAATGTCACTCGACCACGCAAGATTAGGCTTCGTCATTGAAAACTGTTGCTTGAGTAAATTGTCATAAATAGAACGGTTGTGATCACTGTTCGTGGTTCTTTTGAAACGCTTATGGCGCTTACAATACAACTGATTTGATTTTTTTATTTGGCGCACAGCATACGTACTTATTTTGATACCTTGCGCTTGTAAATGCTTGGTTAATCGAACATAGCCATAGCTTTGTTTGGTTTCTTCATGGGCTATTTTGACCAAAATTGTCTGCTGATTTCGCTGAATTGATCTTTTACTCATGCCTCGCTTTAGCCAATCATAAAAGCGAGAAACGGATACACGAAGTAATCGAGCCATTAAAATAATCGGAAATAAGTGGCTTTGCGATTTCATATAGGCGTACCTCACTGACTTTCTTTGGCAAAGTACGCTGCTGCCTTTTTTAAAAATTCACGTTCCATTTCAGCTGTTTTGAGCTGTTGTTTAAGCTTCTTATTTTCTTCGAGTAAGGCGTTTAGATCGGGCGAATACTGTTTTGTGCCTGCTAAAGTTCCAGCCTTTGCTTTGTTATTCCAGTTCGAAAGGGTTTGCATTGAAATGCCAAGTTGTCTAGCGGATTCCGATACATTACCTTGGTTCTCTTCAATGGCTTTTATGGCTTCAGCTTTAAATTCTGCGGTGTAAGTCTTCTGTTTCTTGCTCATGGTAAACTCCTAATGAGTATGTATAGTTTACCAAGTTAAACCCTCCTGTTTTTTAAGCACACATCAATAGAGTGGGAGTGACGGGCACTGGCTGGCAATGTCTAGCAACGGCAGGCATTTCGGCTGAGGGTAAAAGAACTTTCCGCTAAGCGATAGACTGTATGTAAACACAGTATTGCAAGGACGCGGAACATGCCTCATGTGGCGGCCAGGACGGCCAGCCGGGATCGGGATACTGGTCGTTACCAGAGCCACCGACCCGAGCAAACCCTTCTCTATCAGATCGTTGACGAGTATTACCCGGCATTCGCTGCGCTTATGGCAGAGCAGGGAAAGGAATTGCCGGGCTATGTGCAACGGGAATTTGAAGAATTTCTCCAATGCGGGCGGCTGGAGCATGGCTTTCTACGGGTTCGCTGCGAGTCTTGCCACGCCGAGCACCTGGTCGCTTTCAGCTGTAAGCGTCGCGGTTTCTGCCCGAGCTGTGGGGCGCGGCGGATGGCCGAAAGTGCCGCCTTGCTGGTTGATGAAGTACTGCCTGAACGGCACTGTTGCAAATAGTCGGTGGTGATAAACTTATCATCCCCTTTTGCTGATGGAGCTGCACATGAACCCATTCAAAGGCCGGCATTTTCAGCGTGACATCATTCTGTGGGCCGTACGCTGGTACT
>NZ_VOZE01000019.1:0-42615 GCF_013419925.1 Acinetobacter sp. YH12045
TAAAAACTTTCAAAATCCTTGCCGAGCGATATCGTAATCGAGGAAAAAGACTGGGCTTAAGATTCAATTTAATTGCGGGAATCTATAATTTAGAGCTGAGCAAAAAATGAATTATGAAAGAAGTCTAGTCCATCTAACCACAAATCATAACTATCAACTTGGTTTCTATACATATCTTTCAATTGATCATTGATTTTAAAATCAAATGGGAAAATATTTTCAAAAATAAAACTATAAAATGTTGAAATCAAAACTGAAGTATTTTCAATTCTTCCAATCAAGTCACTTTTAGATTTATTTGTAAATGTAAGAATAACTATTTTTTTCCACAGCTTAATAAATCTTAATTCTCTATTAGCTTTTTCAATTAAAGTTGAAGATTTCCCTGAACCAGCACATGCTGATATAATTATATTATTATCAACACTATCTAACACTTTTTTTTGCTCTAAAGTAAACTCTATTGAAGACAATTTTTTATTTCCTTTAAAAAGTCAAATCTATAATCATTAAATAGTATTGAAAAAAGATTTTCATTTTGATTTAAAAACAAAAACATATTATGCCATTTTTTATCCTGAAGTTCTGACTTCAAATCTTGCAAATTAATCTGCTCATCGTCAATTAAACAATGTGTTATTTTCTTGTCCTTCAAGGCATTTAATAAATCATTTTCTAAATCAATCTCAGCTAAATAAATATCATGCTCAAGCTTTAATCTTTCTATGGTTGGGCTAAATTCTTTACATAGCTGGAGTTTTTTTTCATTTAATACTTCTTCACCTTCACTTTTAACACCTTTTAAATATTCCGGAAAATCATCATCTAACTCTCCCCCAATTAACCTTAAACACCTCTTTAAACCATATATATCATTTTTATAGATGTCATTATCAGTACGAACTATTATTTTAATTCCTAATTTCATAAGAAGACTCCTATAAGGTTTAAAATTTGTTCCTAAAACTGGTAGTACATATATTCTTTGGAATTGATTTCTACTTAGTTGTGTCTTTAAAATTGCATCACATAAAAGTTTCTCAGAATATCCCTCAACCAACAGTACGCAGTCTGCAAAATATCCTTTGCTTAAACTCTCCGCATACATCTTTTTTAATTCGTTATATTCTTTTACAATCTGTGCAGATTTACTTTCAGTTATTCTCTCAATTTTATTAGGTTTTCTATATAGTCTTATTAAATTACAATCAACACCTATATGATATAAAAGCTCAGGTGAATGACTAGAGCAAAAAATATATTTTATATTAGAGTCTTCAAATAATGTCTGGGATAAGTCTATTTGTGAAGTTAAAAATAAATGATTCTCAGGCTCTTCTAAAATCAGCAAAGGAATTTTTGATTTAATTTCTTTCCCTAAAAAATAATGCAACATTGCATACATTATTTTTTTCTGCCTACCATCTCCGGATGCAGGGTATAAATAGTCATAGTCATTTTCTATGGTATAAATTTTAAGCTGTTTATATAAATCATCAACTACAGACTGTGAAGTAATTTTTACTTTATAACTTTCATCAAATAACTTTAAGTTATCATTTATTTCATCCTCAATTTTCACAACCGACGATAACTTTTGGATATTTTTATTTACATTCTCAAAGCTCTCTTTAATTAACTTATCAATTTTTAAATCTTCTTTGGTTAAATCTACACCTTTTAAAATCTCTTTTTTTATTTCATTAAATATTTTTATTGTTTCAACATGTGATGGAATATATATAACGCTAAAAACATCGTCTAAAATTAAATAATTTATCCCTTTCGTTTTTATTTCGTTCAAATTCTCAGCATCATCCCCCCAATAAAACCTCTTTAGTATCCCCTCTTCTATTTTTTTCTCAATCGTCAAATTAATATAAAAATTTTTAGAGTCTTCTTTTGTTACAGCTTCATGTGCTTTAGCTATCAGTTTTTGTACATCTTCCTTACCATCTTGAGAAATATCCAATTCTATAAGAATTTCAATTGGCTCTTTATCATTTTTATTATGAAAATCAGTTGAGTGAATATCTTCTAGTCTCAATTTTTTATCAAAAACTAATCTTAAGGCATGTAATAAATTACTTTTCCCAACATCATTCATCCCCAAAATAATATTTTTATCTTTTAGCTCTATATTAATTTCTTCAAAATTTCTAAAATTCTTTAACCGTAAACTCTTAAACATAAAATTACCAATGCACACTTTTTACACATTATTCATTTTATATATCTATTTTTCAATAAAAAAAAACCCGCCATTAGGCGGATCTTTTTTAAATCAATTCAGTCTATTACAGACGAACCAACTCAACAATTTTCTCAGCAACTTCTTCAGCAGCATCGAAGGCATAAGTCACATCAGTGCCTTCGGTCGCATCTGTAATCACAACCACACCAGTTTCACGAACCAGCGCAACTTGATCAGCAGAAAGACCCGCTTTCGCAATCGCAACCACACCTTGTTGAATCAGCAAGCTTTCAATCGCTTGCGCATTTTTAAGGGCTTTTGCAGTCACAGTTACCGCAGCAGGTTTTTGACCTAGACGTGCAGCACGCGCTTCAGCAGTTACAGGTTCGTTGTGCGCAGTCCATTCAACCGCAGCTTCAACCATACCCGCACCAACAGTCACGTTGCTTAAACGGTCAATAAAGATGAATGAACCTGTGTAACGGCTGTCTTTATAACGGTCAATTACCACTGGCGCATCAAACTCAATCGTTACATCTGCAATCGCATTCAATTCAAGCTGTTCAACTTCCGTTTTTTCCAATGTGTTTACATTGGTACGGTAGTTGATTTTAGCAACTTTCGCAGGAATAGTTTGTGTACCAAACTTCACATTATACAGTTTGCCAACTACTAAAGGCGCATCTGTCATCCATACCACAGAGGCACGTGCAGAACGTGAAATTAACGGCTGTTCGCCTGCTTTAACTAAAACGTTACCACGTGAAATATCAATTTCATCATTTAGCGTAAGTGTTACCGCTTGACCTGCAACAGCATGGTCTAAGTTACCGTCAAAAGTCACGATTTCTTTAACAGTCGAAGACTTACCAGATGGTAATGCAGTAATGGTATCGCCAACTTTTACTTCACCAAGTGCAATCGTACCGCAGAAGCCACGGAAGTCGAGGTTGGGACGGTTAACATACTGAACTGGGAAACGGAATTCGTGCTTGCTCGTATCATGCGAAATTTCAACAGTTTCCAAAGTCTCCATTAAAGTCTGACCTTGGTACCACGGCGTATTTGGCGATTTGTTTACAACGTTATCACCATTCAACGCAGAAATAGGCGTGAAGATAATGTTCGCAGGTTTACGGTCGCCCAATTGGTTTACGAACTCATTGTACTCTGCTTGAATTTCATTGAAGCGCGCTTCAGAGAATTCAACCAAGTCCATTTTGTTCACTGCAACCACGATATTACGAATACCCAAAAGACTCGCAATAAATGAGTGACGACGTGTTTGCGTTTGAACGCCATAACGCGCATCAATCAAGATGATCGCTAAATCTGCAGTCGACGCACCAGTAGCCATGTTACGTGTGTACTGCTCATGCCCTGGGGTGTCAGCAATAATGAACTTACGTTTTTCAGTAGAGAAATAACGGTAAGCCACGTCAATGGTAATACCCTGCTCACGTTCCGCTTGTAGACCATCTACAAGTAAAGCCAAGTCAGGTGCATCACCCGTAGTACCGACTTTTTTAGAGTCACGAGTCACGGCTTGCAATTGATCTTCATAAATCAATTTTGAATCGTAAAGCAAACGACCAATTAGAGTCGATTTACCATCATCCACGTTACCGCAAGTGAGGAAACGTAGAAGGTCTTTATTTTCGTGTTGTTTTAAATACGCCAAGATGTCTTGGCTAATTAAATCTGATTGATGAGACATTGCTCAAAGCTCCACATATTCTTTTGAAATCGGTTTCTTTTAATCCCCCTGTTTCCCCCTTTATAAAAGGGGGACTTTCTCCTCTCTTTTTCAAAGATGAGCGGCACTGCTGCGCAAGGGGAGAGATTTTTAGAAGTAACCTTCCTGCTTTTTCTTTTCCATCGAACCTGCTTCATCATGGTCGATCATACGGCCTTGACGTTCAGAGGTGGTGGCTAAAAGCATCTCTTGGATAATTTCCGGTAAAGTTGTTGCAGTTGATTCAACCGCACCTGTAAGTGGGTAACAACCTAAAGTACGGAAACGCACCGATTTCATTTGTGGCACTTCACCTTCGTTCAAACGCATACGCTCATCATCAACCATGATCAGTGTACCGTTACGCTCAACCACTGGACGTTCAGCAGCCAAATACAAAGGAACCAATTTAATATTTTCAAGGTAGATGTATTGCCAAATATCCAACTCAGTCCAGTTAGACAATGGGAACACACGAATACTTTCACCTTTGTTCACTTTACCGTTGTAAAGATTCCAAAGTTCAGGACGTTGGTTTTTAGGGTCCCAACGGTGTTTAGTATCACGGAATGAGTAAACACGTTCTTTGGCACGAGATTTCTCTTCATCACGGCGCGCACCACCGAAAGCCGCATCAAACTGATATTTATCAAGTGCTTGTTTTAAGCCTTGAGTTTTCATGATATCAGTATATTTTGAGCTACCGTAATCGAACGGATTCACGCCTGCGTCTTTACCTTCTTTGTTTTGATGCACGATCAAATCAAAGCCATGCTCTTTTGCCATGTTGTCACGGAAAGTAATCATGTCTTTAAATTTCCAACCCGTGTCTACATGCAGTAGTGGGAATGGAAGTTTGGCAGGATAGAATGCTTTTAAAGCAAGATGCAGCATGACCGCTGAATCTTTACCGATTGAATACAGCATGACTGGGTTTTCGAACTCAGCAGCAACTTCACGGATGATATGAATACTCTCAGCTTCAAGCTGTTTAAGATGAGTAAGTCTTTCCTCATTTAATGACATGGACAACACCAGCTTAGAATATGTGTACTTATTACACTTTTAAAGATATATATACATTATAGTGATTAAGCTTTCATAACGATTGCTTGTTTTGTGATATTGATATTCTTATTCGTCATATACAAATTGTCTGATACTGCTTATCAATTTTAATTAATTTAATACGATAGGCTTATCAATTTCATTATTATTCTAGTCCGAGATCCCTAAGTTTACGCAATTTTTTATCAATTAACTAATCGCTAAATCCTCTAAACAATCGGTATTCAAACTCGCTCAATGTACTTAAAGTAGCTATATCACTCTCCAATAGTTATTGATATGCCATATAGTCACTATACGCTTGAAACCTTAAAGTCGCTGATTGAAGCCGCAGGTCTTGCTGGCTATATTTATCAGCATTCTTCACACATGCTCGTGCTCCAAGAAGCCTTGAATGATGACGGCAGCCCGCTGAATAACTTTATCCAACATGAGCTGAGTGCAGACCAAATTGGCCTTCAGTTCGGTCTACGACTTTTGGACAATAAACTCGAGTTTTTGATTGGGGTGACTCACAGTAACCAAGATCGCGGCTATGAAATTGGCGCTGGCAATTTAAAGGCCGATCAACGCGCATTTAATCTGCTCTATGCTTTTTACAATTTTCCCAAAGCATTTCACTTAATCCACTTCCCACTCGCAGCCAATAGCACCCAGTTAGAGGAAGAGATCGAAAAGCAACTGTTTCAACTTGAAAGCATGGGCTTTTTAGACACCGCGATTAAAACCAATCCGATGGGCGAACAAGTGAAGTGGATGAAAACCTTTATTGTTCAAGCCGCATTAGATATGAAAGTACGTATTCAAACTTCATTGTTATAAAAACGGTTAAAGCCACCTAAAAATAGCTCTATTGAACACCAGTTCAAATCTCCATATGACATCGAAAGTCACGGTAAAGCTCTCAGCACTGCCGTGACGGTTATAAATTTACATTTCCTAACATTGTTTTCTGTGCCTTTTAACAAGCCATTTCTCTCCCTTGAGCACGACCACTTATATATTTGCAATTAGACTGAAAATTTGATTGATCACAATGACTTAAATCTTAAATGGGTAAAGCAGAAATACTATTAACTTTAGATTTAGATAATCCTGACTTAATTGATCACCTATTTTTAAAGAAAAACTTAGTAATAGCTCACATAAAAGCCGACTTTTTGTTAATCTGATCTGTAATTTTTTTACACAATTTCGACAGATAATGTTATTTTATTTACTGAAAAAAATTCAGCCAGAATTATTTTTTTTGATTTTTTATAAGCATAAATATAGAGATAAATATAATGTGGGAATTGTTTACTCACCCGTCTAATATCGTGTTTAGCATCAGTCTCTGCTTAATGTTCTTGTTTGGACTTTTTGAGATTGTGTTAACAATTTTAGGGGGTGGTTCTCAAGGCTTCTTAGATCAATTCCTACCTGAGGATGTTGGTCATAATGCAGAGCTAGGTGTAGATGCCGATGCAGGTATCGTGACACGTGTGCTCGATTGGTTGTATTTAGGTCGTATTCCGCTGTTTGTATGGCTCATCATTTTCTTATGTGTCTATAGTTTATTGGGCTTTACTATTCAAGCCGTCGTTAACCAAATGACCAGTATGATGTTCAGTGCATGGATTATTGCACCAGCCTGTGTTTTTCTGTGCATGCCCTTCGTACGTTTTAGCGCAATGCTCATTGCCCGTATTTTACCCCAAGATGAAACCACTGCCATTTATAGTGATGAATTGATCGGTAGAACGGCCACGATCATTTTGGGTGATGCACGACCCCAGTCTCCTGCTCAAGCCAAAGTCAAAGATCAACACGGATTGACCCATTATATTTTGGTTGAACCTGAACAAGATGAAATTTTCAGCCAAGGTCAATCAGTGGTTTTAACCCAAAAAACAAATGTAGGCTTTCAAGCCACCATGCTCTAAATTTTGAATGAATTGATGCTCGATCAGTTCTTCTAACACCATATAAATACATTTAACGCATCATTCCTTCTGTAAATCTCGAAGTCATGATGAGTCAACAAAATACTGATTTTTAAACCAAACTTGTTAGCACTTTAGAGGGTTAACTTGAATTACAACAAAAGAGATAAACGTCCATGTTAGACATTATTCCAAGCGGTATCCTTGTTTCAGTCGGGATAATTTTTGCCGCACTTATTTTTATTGGTTTTATTATTGCTCGACTTTATCGTCGCTCAAGTAAAGAAATTTCATTTGTGCGTACAGGCTTCGGCGGTGAAAAAGTGATTTTAGGTGGCGGTGCTATTGTGCTTCCTGTGCTGCATGAAATTATTCCAGTCAATATGAACACCCTACGTCTTGAAGTACGTCGTGCAGATGACCAAGCGCTGATTACACGTGACCGTATGCGTGTCGACGTGATGGCGGAGTTCTATGTCCGTGTGAAACCAACCGCAGATTCGATTGCTACCGCAGCACAAACGTTAGGTCAAAAGACCATGTCGCCAAATGAGTTAAAGAATTTGGTCGAAGGTAAATTCGTTGACTCTCTACGTGCAGTTGCCGCAGAAATGGCGATGGAAGAGTTGCATGAAAAACGTGTCGACTTTGTACAAAAAGTTCAGCAAGTGGTGTCTGAAGATTTACATAAAAACGGTTTGGAACTTGAAACCGTTTCATTAACTGGCTTAGACCAAACAGGCTTTAAATACTTTAACCCACAAAATGCGTTCGATGCTGAAGGTTTAACTAAACTGACAGAAACCATTGAAGACCGTCGTCGTAAACGTAATGCGATTGAACAAGATGCAGATCTTGCAATTAAGACCAAGAACTTAGAAGCAGAACAAGCACGTCTACAAATTTTGCGTGAAGAAGAATATGCAAAACTGCAACAAGAACGTGAAATTTCAATCCGTCGTGCAGAACAGCTTGCAGAAATTGCATCACAAGAAGCTGCGAAAAAACGTGAAGCCGAAGAAGCGCGTATTGCTGCTGAACGTGAAGTTGACTTAAAGCGTATTACTGCTGCACGTGACGTTGAAAATCAAAATATTCAAAAGTCACAAATTATTCAGCAAGCCCAAGTGGAACAAAAGAAAACCATTGAACTCGCTGAGCAAGACCGTGCAATTGCCATTGCTGAAAAATCTCGTGCTGAATCTGAAGCTAAGGCACATGCCGATCAAGCCCGTGCTCAAGCGGTAAAAGCCGAAGAAGAAGTGATTACCGTTCGTCAAATCCAACAAGCTGAACGTCAAAAAGCTGTTGAATTGGTCTCTGCGAAAGAAAAAGCGGAGAAAGATGCGATTGCCATTACTGTCGCGGCTGAAGCGGGTAAACAAGCAGCCGCAGATGATGCAGAAGCGATTCGTATTGCAGCTGAAGCCGAAGCTGAAAAAGTTCGCTTAAAAGCCAAAGGTGAAGCTGACGCAAAAGTTCTGTTGGCTCAAGCGATGGAAAAACAATACCAAGTTGATGCTGAAGGTACACGTGCAGTGAACGAAGCAAACAACGTATTGTCATCTGAACAGGTTGAAATGCAAATTCGTTTAGCGATGCTGAAATACTTACCAGAAATCATTCGCGAAAGTGTTAAACCAATGGAAAACATTGATGACATTAAGATTTTGCAAGTAAATGGTCTAAATGGTGGTCATGCAGGTTCTTGCCAAGGTGATGCTCACCACGAAGGCAGCGGCAATGTTGCCTTATCAGACCAAGTGGTGAATAGTGCCCTACGCTACCGCAGCCAGGCCCCACTGATTGATAGCTTGATGAGTGAGCTTGGTATCCAAGGTGGCGATATTAATGGTTTAACTCAGAGCTTAAACAAAAAAGCTGGTTAATTCGTTTTACACGCTAAAAAAACCGCAGCTTAATCCTGCGGTTTTTTTTATTGAGATCATCGACAAGGAAGACTTACGAGAGCTTAAAAAATTCGTTCAGTACCAAATCATGACTTTAAAATGACGAAATACTGGATCACAACAAAGTGCAAACCAAATCACACTTTTAAGAATAACCCTTCCCCTGCAATCTTGCTACAATCTTCAAATTCATCATATTCTGCTTAGCTGTACTTGCTAAAACGTGCAGCAAAATATGCGATGAAAACATTTACGAATGATAATACGCTCAGTGCAAGTATAAATATGACTTCTTCCTTAAATGCCGTTACTTCCCTACGCCCCTTTAAAAAATTAATAGGTCTAATGACCTGCTTCGGTTTGGTCTTTTCAGGCTGTAGCAGTGCTGAAACGGTACGTATTACCCACCACCCTATACAAGATTTGGTCAAGCAATATGCATCAGCCAATTCTGTACATCAAACCCTGACCAATAATACACAAAAGCCAAGTACTCCTGAACGTATGCGCATTATGCATATCGACTTAGATTATGTATATGATGTCAATCAGGCTCAACAAGAACAAAATATCCGCGCATTGATTGAACGTATCCGTCGCATTGAAGCCAATACGATTTTTCTACAGGCTTTTGCAGACCCTGATGCCAATGGTTCGGCTGATGCTGTGTATTTTAAAAATCGCTATATCCCAATGCGCTCAGATTTATTTCAACGTGTTTTGCATGAGATACGACAGCAGACTCAAGTAAAAACCCTATATGCATGGCTGCCTTTAATTGCGTGGGAGTTTCCGAAACAATACCCTCTGCAATATGTAAAAAGCCAAAGTGAAAAAAAAGGTTATATTCGGATATCACCCTTTGACCCGAAAAACCAACAATACACAGCAGAAATTTTTCTAGACTTTATTCAGCAAAATAAAGTAGATGGCATTCTTTATCATGACGATATCACTCTCAATGATTTTGAGGATAATAGTGCAGCAGCGCTTCAGACCTACAAAACATGGGGCTTCGATCAACAATTGATTGGACAGCCAAAGCATGCGCAGCAGCTTGAATTTTCACGCTACAAAACCGCCTATTTAGACCAATTTGCTGAAGGCATTAGTCAGATTTTAAAACAGCAACAACCTGAATTACATTTTGCTCGCAATATGTATGCTGAAGCTGTGCTGAACCCGAATAGTGAAAAATGGTTTAGCCAGTCCAATGCCAGCACGTATCAGCATTATGATTACAACGCCATCATGGCGATGCCCTACATGGAAAAGGCAGATGACCATCGTCAGTTTTATTTAAACTTGATCGAACGTGCCAAAAAATATGACCCCAATTTGAGCCGTACCATTTTTGAACTTCAAGTGACCGATTGGAATCATCAAAAACCCATTTCCAATCAGGAGCTCATTGACACCATCCGTTTACTGGAACAACATGGTGTGCAACATATTGGGTATTATCCAGATGATTTCGTGCAAAATCATCCAGATGTACAGCAAATAAAAAAGGCATTTGCACCTGCCCTAGCTAAGGACTGATACCAATGCCTACATCATCAGATCTAGGATTCTAGATCTGATGAAGAACGCTGATTAGCTGTTGATTTTATAGTGTTCTAATTGTCCTTCGTCCGTATAGTGCAAGGTGATATTTTTTGATTCTCGCATCGTGGCTATATCACTGGCTTTTACATGAAAGCTTTTCGCCAAATCTTCATCTTGAGCATTCTCAGGCGCCTTTCTACGATCTTCCCCATGAAAACGCATCCAGTTATAACTTGCCCAAACAAATAGACAGCAAATAAAGATTCCTATTGAGAAAATCAATTTCATGATCGATAGACTGGTCATCGGTTGGGACTGATCCATAACCTGTGAATACACCACCGTGCCTTCAAACCACCAAAACACTAGGGTTAATAGCGGTAAAAATAACCACATCCAAAGCATCCAACCGACTGCCATCAGACCATAGCCTGCGGACTTACGTTTGACGTATTCAGGTTTATCAATATATTCAGGTAATTCAAGCAATGATTCATCTTGAATAATTTTAAAATCTGAATCTGCAACCGGCTTCTGATTTTGTAAATTAACTTGGTTCATTGTTTTCCTCCCCTCTAAATCCACGGTCTGGACTGACCCAACGCGCACGTTTTTGGGTTTTAAAAATAGTCTTTGGCAAAGCAACGACTGTGGTCAGCATGGCTAATATCCAGAAAAATAAGGGATACCAAATCACCCAAAAATAATTTCGCAGTAAACGTTTTTTGTCGTAAGCACGATCGATCCATAAACTCACGAGGAACTGGAATAAACAGGTTACACCTAAAATCACCCCATACCATTGAGGTAAAAGTGATTGGATCGCCCACTCACCCGGTAATGAGAAAAATAGACCATAAAAATACAAGACAAAAATACTGAACATGACATATGCCCAGATCACGCTAATGATAGATTCGAATGCAATCGGCCACATCCGACGTAAACGCCATTTAAATATTTTAGGTAAATAGGCAAATAGTACTTCGATGCCGCCTTGAGCCCAACGTAAACGTTGTTTCCAAAGTCCATTAAATGTTTCTGGCATATAGATATAGCAAAGGGCTTGCGGTACATAGTGCAAATCCCAATGATCAAACTGCAAACGCCATGACACATCAATATCTTCTGTGATCATGTCATCACGCCAATAACCGATGCGGTCGAGTGCCGTTTTTCTGAAACCTGCAATTGCCCCTGATACTGTAAAAATACGACCATAGGTTCTTTGAGATCGCTTGATTAAGCCAATAATCGAAGAAAACTCTCCAACCTGAATTTTACCCAAGATGCTTGAACGGTTCACAATACGTGGATTACCGGTTACAGCGCCCACGCGTGGAAAACTGGTCAGATGATGCATCATCCAAAGTGCCGAATGCGGGTGCAACAATGCGTCACCATCAATACAGATTAAATATTCAAATTGGCTGACCATCGCACCTGCACGTAATGCATACGCTTTGCCCTGATTCTCAGCCAAATGCACTACACGTAATTTAGGATACTCAAGTGCCAATTGATCTAAAATTTCAGCGGTTCGATCTTTACTTCCATCATTCACCGCTATCACTTCGAAATTTGGATATTGGCTCTGCATCGCATAACGTATAGTGTCTCGTACCTGTGCTTCTTCATTAAAGCAAGGAACAATAATGCTACAACCGTGTCCAGTTGGCACGGGAAGTTCAGGTTGTTTCCATTCACGCTTTAAATAGAACCACACGCCTCCAGCAATCCAAATCCACGCCATAAACAAGGGATATAGGAAAGCAAAGGCAAAAAACAGATCGTTAAAACTCAGTTCCCATTCTTGCATTACTGACCTCCTTGTATATACGGATCACGGTAAGTCAGTGGACTGCCATTCAAGCTGATGCTTTGATATAGGTGATGTTGAACGCGTTCGCCATCCTGAAGCTGATAATTATTCAGTCCGATTTTTTGAACCGACGCTGCGCGTAAAGCCTGATAGTTTTGCTGATACTTCACCCAATCTTTCTCGCTCATATTTGGATTGATATCCAAACTGACAATCAAGCGTTGCTTTTGCTCTGTATTCAAAGTCTTCAATGCTGACATAAAGGCTTTAAAACTTTGCGGATGTTGACCTGGGTTAATACTTAAATACAGAAAGTCCGACGCTGTTAAGACACGAGTCACCAACGGTTTTAATCCAGAAAACTGATGTCCAGTTAAATTCACCTTGAGCGCGGTTTGGTTGTCATTACTAATATTGGAATAAAAATGCGCTTGCGCCTTACTACGCTCTTTAATTGCAATAATTTTTTGCACTTGCTCAGTACATGCGGTTGACCACTGAGCTGAATGAATTGCACAGTCCAAGCTGTTACCGGTGTTAATAATTAAACCTTCTAGCGAACTGTTATTTTTCAATAGATCTGCCGTTAGGTCTGCTAGATTAATCCCCTGCTGTAGCTCTAAACTGATTGGAAGCTGTGCATAGACTCGATTACCAATTCGTGTACGAGCTTGCCATACGGTACGATTCAGTAAATCTTGCTGCATCGGCAGTTTTGAATTTGGAAAAAATAAGGCATCAATTTTACCGTCACCATCATGATCAACTGCGGCATTTAAAAGCAATGTATTGGTTTTTAACGCATTGACCTGGTCTAATAATGTCCCCAATTTCTGATCTGATTGCTCAGCCGTTGGTGCTTGTAATTCAGCCAAATTAAAATTCAGGAATGTTTTACGTTGTTTATAAGGCGCACGAGCTTCAACGATAAAGTCTTCCATATTTTGGTGGATAAACTCTGGTGTTGGGTTATCCATAATCAAGGCACGCTGATAGGTATGCACTGAATCTGCCTGACTGACCACATTACCCAAGCTAAACGACATGGGCAGTCCCGCTTTACGTGCATATCCCTCAATTTCCGGTGTAACTGCACCGTATGGCCAGAAGATTGCCATACTATGAATACCCAGTTGACGATCAAGTTCTTGTTTAGATTTCTTCAAATCTTGCACAATACGCTGCTCAAACTCAGCATCGGTTTCATAACGATTTTGAGCTGGAAAATACTGACGTGTAATCGCAGCAGGTTCCATATTTTTTTGTGGGTTTGCCAAAATACCATGATGCAGATCATCCGAATGCGATACAAATTCGGCATATCCCGACTTTTGCATTTCCCGCATTTGATCCCAATTCATCAAATTACCCACACCATAAGCTTCATAAGCATCTTTGGTATTTCCATTGATCCAACTGGTTGGAATGGCAAAAACTGCAGGAAATTGATATTGCTTTAACAATGGAAAGACTTTGCTATAACTACTTAGCGCACCATCATCAAAAGTTAATAACAGCGCCTTTTCAGGTAACTTTTTCTTTTGTAAACGCGCCTGCATGACATCTTCTAAACGAATGGGCTGCCAACCTTCTCGTTTAATCCACGCAAAATATTGCCCAAGATTTTGCGTACTAATCGCATAGACATCTCGATCACCACGTTTGGCAACATCATCTCGAACATCATGAAAGGTCAGCGTTACAAATTGGTTATGTGCGGTACTTTCATCAAGTTCAGGCATCGCCAAATTTGCAGTTTTTGGCACATTATTGTCAGCAAAAAGATATGTCGTACTGATGGGCAAAGTCACAGCTAGAACTAAGCTTTGCTTCAACATGCGGTGTATTAATGTATTTTTCATTAGAAGCGCCCCTCAAATCCAACAACTGCATAGCTACGATCTTCATCTTTTCCGTCATACGGATGTGAACCCCAACCTATTCCGTAGTTCAGTTTCCACGTGCGTGAGAGTTGCCAATCATGTTGATAATACAAATTATAAATCGGACGACTTGAGTAGCCTTTTTGTCCGAATGTACCGATAGTTGCTGCAAAGTGCTGGTTAAAATGACGTTCATAATCACGCCATGTCATCCAATCATGTTCCAATGTCACTTCAGCGCTATAGCTATGTTCAGGGTTAAAATAAGGCACATCAACCGGATCATTTTTTCCGTAATAACCACGCAGTGTTGCCGCAGAAATATGATGCGGAGATTGTTGGAATTGCTGTTTAAAATACCCTGACAGTTCTTGGCGTAGATTGCCATCATCAATATCGGTCAATTGATAACTTGCACCTGCTTTGCGTGATTCATTTTGTTGCCAGTTCAGTGCAAAACGATATGCCTGCCCTTCGTGGTCCTGTGCCAAAGATTGCAATGGAATATCCGCTTGGCTATCGTAACCCAGTGCATAGTTCCAATGATCATTTAACCAATGTGACCAATCCAATTGCACACCAAAACGGTCGCCATCGGTACTTTGAGAGAATAATGCAGATGCAGCTTTACGATCCGAAGCCCACTCCAAACCCATGCCAATCCGCTGGTCTTTTAATTTGCCAGACTCATACTTCGACCAACGGTTGCTATGATCGACAAAGAGTCGATAATTATCGTAAAACCATGGGCTATTGATGCGCGTCCAGTTTTCCTGTTCACGTGAACCTTTCAGGCGATTTTGTACACGAGGATCATCAGACTCACTTTTCGCAAAGGTACTTTGATGTTGAATTGACGCACGATTCCGATCATCCAATTCTTTTTTACTTTGTTTTACGCCCGTATCATCACCGACATGGCTGACCATATATTGATTGAGTTCACGCCAAGCTTGAATTTGACTTAAAGCTTGGAAATTCTGCATGCGGTTAATTTGCGTTCCCTGTGAAATGGGCTCCAAGCTATTCTGCTGCGCCAAAGTGTGCTGGGATTGCTCTGGTTTTTCACGCCAACGTTGAATTAATGCCAAATTATTTTGATACCCGATATTGCCGGGAGCCTTTGCGGTTAAGTCATTAAAGTAACGTTCAGCTTTTTCATGTTCATTGCGATAAGCAAAGTTCAATCCCTTCAACGCAATAAATTCAGTACGATCATCGTGTGGCGCCTTATCCACTCCTTTCGCATTACTATAAACAAAGGTCGGCAACTGTTTGTCCATAGTGTCGATTAACTGATTGGCTTGTTTAAATTTTTCTTGTTCGATCAAGCTATAATACAAACCAGCATAGACGTTATAGTCAGCATAATTTTTTTCAGCAAATAAACTCTGATATAAAGGCTCAGCTTTTTCAGGTTGACGTAATTTTAAATAACTGTCTGCCAAAGCATGTCGTACATAAGCAGGCATTTCTTTAGCTGTTTGACCGGTTTTTTCTACTTGTGCTAGTGCCTGCTTTGAAGCATTACGTGCATTTAAGGCATAGATATATTCATAATAAAATTTACGTTTACTGGCTTCATCTGCAGGAAGTGAGTCTTCGTAAGCACTCATTTCAGCCAGAACACGATCTAGTGGTTCAAATGCCGTTGCCCCACGCTTCATATCAAACGCATTTTTTGAGGATTGAATGCCTTGTTGGATACGCTGTGAGAACTCATTCATCTTGAGCAAATGTTGCAACACTGGCTTAGAACTATTGAGTCCATTGGCCTGAATATAGCTTTGCGCAGTGGCAAAATCGCTATTTTGCAATAGAGCCAATATATACTGTTCTTGGGTATCAGTATTTGGCTGTTTTTCTAGCGCATATTTCGCTGCATTGAGAGATTCAGCAGGCATATCCAATAATCGATAGGCATAGGCCAATTGCGAAAGATAATCTGCACCAAGCGACTGTAAGTTGAGATTTGCCAGTTTTTGTTTTGCTTGATCTTTTTGACCTGATTCTGCCAGCAACACACCCTGCCAAATCAACCACTGTTCCGATTGATCCTGCTGATAAAATTTTTGTGCCCACTGTAAGGCTTGATCATATTGTTTAAGATCACGTAAAGCTTTGATGACACTGACTTTGCCATAATCTGGAAACGTATCTGGATTAATCTGCGCCAAGTAAGTCACATCTCTAGAGCTAAAGGTTGCATTTGCATAACGCAGGAGCGTGTAATCTGCAATGAGCTTCTGATTTTCAGGATGTTGCTCTAATAAAACTTGTAATTGGTTAAATCCCTGATCCACTTTACCGACACGGATATCTGCAACACTTTGTTCTCTTTGCTGATCAATATTATCAACTGCAAATACAACCGTAGGAAGGCTCGAAAAAATCGACAAGAAACATAGACGAGATAAATAAGATTTATAAATCATGATTATTCACGTTAGAAGAGTAATTATTCATCAAATTAAATTAATGTGACGTGTTTCACATTATATCATATTTTGACCGATTAAATTTGGTTAATTATTCATACTAAAGTGTTAATAATGAATGAGAATATGCTGATTTTATAAATTTTCTTTACTATTCACCCACTATTATTAAATAAAAATAAAAAAACCCCTCATTTGAGGGGTTTTTATTAACAGAAACTTACCGTACTTAAGCAAGACCTTTTGACTTTAAGACTTCAAACATAGTTGAGCCTAATTCAGCAGGACTACGGGTATAGGCCATTCCGGCTTTTTCAAAAGCAGCAAATTTCTCTTCTGCTGTACCTTTACCGCCCGAAATGATCGCGCCTGCATGTCCCATACGTTTACCTTTTGGTGCAGTCACACCCGCGATATAACCGACAACAGGCTTAGTTACATTCGACTGGATATATTCAGCCGCTTCTTCTTCTGCTGTACCACCAATTTCACCAATCATGATGATCGCTTCAGTTTGCGGGTCGTCTTGGAACAGCTTTAAGCAATCAATTTGGTTCATGCCCGGAATTGGATCTCCCCCAATACCGATACACGTCGACTGACCTAGACCCAGCTTCGTGGTTTGCGCTACAGCTTCATAGGTCAGAGTCCCTGAACGCGAGATAATGCCGATTTTACCCGGTTGATGAATATGCCCCGGCATAATACCGATCTTACATTCACCCGGAGTAATAATCCCTGGACAGTTCGGACCAATTAGACGTGCATTGTTACCATAGGTTTCTAGGTAACGTTTAGCTTTCAACATATCGAGTGTCGGCACGCCTTCCGTAATCACGACGATCAGCTCAACACCTGAATCAATCGATTCAATAATTGAATCTAGGACAAATGGTGCAGGTACATAAATCGAGGTTGCCGTTGCACCCGTTTCACGCACCGCTTCTTTCATGGTATTGAATACGGGTAGATTCAAATGTTGTGTGCCGCCTTTACCCGGAGTCACCCCACCGACCACTTTTGTGCCGTAAGCAATCGATTGTTCTGAATGGAATGTGCCGTTTTTACCGGTAAAACCTTGTACCAATACTTTGGTGTCTTTATTAACTAATACGCTCATGATCTCTACTCCCTTAGCCTTTTACCGCAGCAACAATTTTTTCTGCAGCATCAGCCAAGCCATTTGCAGAAATCAATTTCAAACCTGATTCATCAAGTAATTTTGCACCCAACTCTGCATTGTTCCCTTCTAGACGAACAACCACAGGTACAGTCACATTTACTTCTTGAACCGCTGCAATAATTGCTTCAGCAATCATGTCACAACGTACAATTCCGCCAAAAATATTAATTAATACACCCTGCACAGAACTATCCGCCAAAATGATTTTAAAGGCTTCAATTACGCGTTCTTTGGTCGCGCCACCGCCTACATCTAGGAAGTTTGCAGGTTGACCACCATAGAGTTTAATAATGTCCATGGTTGCCATCGCTAGGCCAGCACCATTGACCATACAGCCAATATTGCCTTCTAAGGCAACATAGTTCAGATCAAATTCTGATGCTTTCAGCTCACGCTCATTTTCTTGCGTTTTATCGCGTAGTGCTGCGATTTCTGGTAAGCGATATAAAGCATTTGAGTCGATACCAATTTTTGCATCCACACATAAAATCTCGCCATTTTCACGTACGGATAACGGGTTAATTTCAAATAAAGCAAAATCATTTTCAATGAATGCTTGATAAGCCGCAGACATGATTTTGACAAA
This sequence comes from Acinetobacter sp. YH12045, assembly GCF_013419925.1. NCBI lineage: Bacteria > Pseudomonadati > Pseudomonadota > Gammaproteobacteria > Moraxellales > Moraxellaceae > Acinetobacter > Acinetobacter sp. YH12045. The sequence continues at coordinate 18,293 of NZ_VOZE01000019.1, forward strand.
TTGATTCACTTGACCATCTTTTAGGTTTAAAGCAAACGCCACTTCACGTGCTTGGAATGGTAACAATCCAACTAAAGGATCTACTTCAACTTTAATAATTTTTTCAGGCGTTTCTTCTGCAACTTTCTCAATTTCAACCCCACCTTCAGTCGATGCCATAAAGGTCACACGACGGCTAGAACGGTCAACTACAGCACCTAGGTACAATTCACGCTCTACTGGATAAACATCTTCAGATACCAAAATACCGCTGACGGGTTGACCTAATGCATCTGTTTGATAAGTGACTAAGCGTGAGCCGACCATTTGGTTCACATAATCAGTGGCTTCTTGTGCAGATTTTACGACTTTAACGCCGCCTGCTTTACCACGACCACCTGCATGCACTTGGGCTTTGAGTACCGCAAACTTACCACCCAGTTGCTCAAAAGCTTTGACTGCTTCTTCTGCGGTAGTTACAAATACGCCTTCTTGGACTGGCATACCATATTTTTTTAATAACGCTTTAGCTTGATATTCGTGTAGATTCATTGAACAACCTTTTACTCTTTCTTCGCTTTGTTATGACCCATTAAAGCCCAGACATCCGTCAAAGCAGCTTTAACCTTTTTAAATCTTAAAATATTTCTTATCTTTATTTTTAGATGATTATTCAAATTAAAACAACCATCTGAAACAAAAAAGAGCGGCCTAAGCCGCTCTTTTTACATCTTATTTACGTTTACGCTGAATCGCGTGAATTGCACGTCCATCGACTGCAAGTGCAGCTTCGTGAACGACTTCAGAGAATGTCGGGTGACCGAAAGTCATTAACTGTAGGTCTTCAACACTTGATACGAACTCAAGTGCGATCATACCTTGGTGTACGATGTCAGACGCTGCAGGTCCAATCACGTGCATACCGAGTAGACGATCTGTCTTCGCATCAGCAACAAACTTAACAAAGCCTGCGTTTTCACCAGCAGCCATTGCACGACCATTTGCAGCGAAACCAAATTGACCTGTTTTAACTTCATGGCCTTTTTCTTTCGCTTGCTCTTCTGTTAAACCAACCCACGCCGCTTCTGGGTGTGTGTAAATTACAGAGATGATAGTGTCATAGTTCACTTGAGCTGCATGACCGTGGATACGCTCAACAGCCATTACGCCTTCTTCCATTGCTTTATGTGCAAGCATTGGACCACGTACCAAGTCACCAATTGCGTATACACCTTCAACTGAAGTTGCACACCAATCGTTTACTTCAACTAGACCGCGCTCAGTGAGTTTAATGCCTGAATCTTCAGCCAATAAACCTTCTGCATATGCTTTACGGCCCACACAAACGATCAATTTATCGAAAGTTTGAGTTTTGTCTTCGCCGCCTTGAGTGTACTTAACAGTAACTTCACGGCCATTGACTTCTGTACCAGCAACTTTAGCGCCAACACGGATATCAAGACCTTGTTTAGTCAATACTTTTTGGTAATCTTTTGCCAAAGCTTTATCAGCCATTGGTAAGAATGCGTCCATTGCTTCAAATACAACAACTTCAGCACCTAGACGACGCCAAACAGAACCCAGCTCTAGACCAATAACACCCGCGCCAATAACACCAAGACGTTTAGGCACTTCTGGGAACTCAAGCGCACCAGTAGAGTCAACAATAATGTCTTGATCTACAGGAGCAACAGGAATATTTACTGGCACAGAACCCGATGCAAGGATTACATATTTAGGTTCTAAAATTTGAGTTTCACCTTCATGAGATACAAACTCAACTTTCTTACCTGCAAGTAATTTACCTGTACCTTTTAACCATTCGATACCATTGCCTTTAAGTAGGCCATCAATACCCATTGTTAATTGGTTAACAATTTTGTCTTTACGATCAAGTAATTTTGCAAGATCAAATTTCACTTCACCAGTTGTAATACCGTGGTCATCTAAGTGATGAACGGTATCTTCATAGCGGTGAGATGAATCAAGTAATGCTTTAGATGGGATACAACCCACGTTTAAGCAAGTACCACCTAAAGATGGTTTACCTTTATGAATACGTTTTTCAATACAAGCTACTTTAAAGCCTAATTGAGCAGCGCGGATAGCAGCTTCGTAACCACCAGGACCGCCACCAATAACAACTAAATCAAATTGAGACATGTGTATCTCCAAAAATGGGCTTAGAGGATCGCTCTAAGCCCATTGCATTATTCTGAAGTATTAAAGATCAAGGATTAGCTTAGCTGGTTCTTCTAACAATTCTTTGATTGTTACAAGGAAGCCTACTGCTTCTTTACCATCGATTAGACGGTGGTCATAAGAAAGCGCTAAGTACATCATTGGCAAGATTTCAACTTGACCATTTACAGCCATAGGACGTTCTTGGATTTTATGCATACCCAAAATCGCAGTTTGTGGCGTATTTAAGATAGGTGTAGAAAGCAAAGAACCGAAAGTACCACCATTAGTAATAGTGAATGTACCGCCAGTCATATCTTCAATACCCAATTTACCATCACGCGCTTTACCAGCGTATGCACGGATACCATTTTCAACTTCAGCATAGTTCATGCGGTCAGTATCACGAAGAACTGGAACTACTAGACCACGGTCGCTTGATACAGCAACACCGATGTCGTAGAAACCGTGGTAAACGATGTCATTGCCATCAATCGAAGCGTTTACAGCTGGGTAGCGTTTAAGTGCTTCAGTTGCTGCTTTAACGAAGAATGACATGAAGCCAAGACGTGCCCCATGACGCTTTTCAAAAGCATCTTTGTATTGCGCACGCATTTCCATGATTGGTTTCATGTTTACTTCGTTGAACGTAGTCAACATTGCAGTTTCTTGAGTTGCAGCAAGTAGACGTTCAGCAACACGCTTACGAAGACGAGTCATAGGAACACGTTTTTCGATACGTTCACCAACAGCAACGCTTAATGGCGCAGCAGCAGGAGCAGCTGGTTTAGCTTGATGGTTTGCAACATCTTCTTTAGTGATGCGACCGCCACGGCCAGTGCCAGCAACGTCAGCAGCAGCAATGCCAGACTCAGTCAATGCTTTACGCACTGCAGGAGCTTGATCAGCAACAGGTTGAGCACGTTCAACAACAGGAGCGGCGCCCGCTTGAGTTTGCGCAGCAGCTTGTTCTACTTTCTCTTCTGATTGAACAGCTTGAGTTTGAGCAGCGCCAGAAGCAGCACCTTCTTCAAAAGTCGCAATCACCTCAGCAGAAAGAACTGTATCGCCTTCGTTTTTAACGATTGCAGAAATCGTACCGTCAGCAGGAGCTACAACTTCTAAAACAACTTTATCTGTTTCAATATCACAAATCACTTCGTCACGTGATACTGCTTCACCTGGTTGTTTGTGCCAAGTTGCAACTGTACCGTCAGCAACTGACTCTGGGAATACCGGTGCTTTAATTTCGGTTGCCATTATTAAGAATCTCCTGTTATTCAGCTACGATAGCTAAAGCATCATTTACGAGCTGAGCTTGTTGTTTTGCGTGCAAATATGGTGAACCACAAGCCGGTGCAGCAGAAGCTTCACGACCTGCATAACTAATACGAACTTGTTTGCCCGCTTTCATCACGTCGTCATAAAGACGCGGAGCGATGAATAACCATGCACCTTGGTTCTTCGGTTCTTCTTGAGCCCAAACCAATTCTTTAATGTTTGGATATTGTGCCAGAACTTCAGCAAGACGTGCTTCTGGATACGGATACAATTGTTCAATACGAACGATTGCTGTGTTGTTCAATTCTTTTTCACGACGTTTTTCAAGTAAGTCGTAGTAAACCTTACCACCACAAAGCACTAGACGAGTTACGTCTGACTTGTTGATATTGTCAATTTCATCGATCACAGTTTGGAATGAACCATTTGCAAGTTCTTCTAAAGTAGACGTTGCAAGTTTGTGACGAAGAAGAGACTTCGGTGAAGTCACGATCATTGGTTTACGGATTGGACGAAGTGCTTGACGACGCATCGCATGGTAAATCTGCGCTGGTGTAGTCGGTGTGATCACTTGCATGTTTTCTTCAGCACATAGCTGTAAGAAACGCTCTAAACGAGCTGATGAATGCTCAGGACCTTGACCTTCAAAGCCGTGTGGAAGAAGCATAGTCAGACCGCATACACGTTCCCACTTAGTTTCGCCAGACGCGATGAACTGATCGATTACAACCTGTGCACAGTTTGCGAAGTCACCAAATTGCGCTTCCCAAATGACAAGGCTCTTCGGAAGAGTCGTTGCATAACCGTATTCGAATGCAAGAACCGCCATTTCTGACAATAATGAGTCATAAATAGCTGTACGTGGTTGGTTTTCTTTCAAGTTACATAATGGAATGTAAGTTGAACCATCTACTTGGTTATGAAGTTTTGCATGACGGTGTGAGAATGTACCACGACCTACGTCTTCACCTGTTAAACGAACAAGGAAACCTTCATCTAGAAGAGACGCGTAAGCTAATGTTTCAGCAGCACCCCAGTTCAATGGCATTTCACCAGTCTGCATTTTCAGACGGTCATCAATCACTTTAGCAACCTGACGTTGCATCACGAAGCCTTCTGGAAGCTCGCGCATTTTCGCACCAAGCTCTTTTAGACGTTCGATTGGGAAAGTGGTATCCCATTTGTCTGTGTATTCGTGGCCTAGGTAAGGTTTCCAGTCCACAAACATTTTTGTATTTGGCTCAAGTACCAACGCATTTGCAACGTGTTTACCTGCTTCAAGGTCAGAACGATACTGTTCAACCATTGCATCAGCAGAAGCGCGATCAATAACACCTTCTTGTACAAGCTTGTCAGCATAAAGCGTACGTGTAGTCGCTTTTTTATTGATGATTTGATACATCATTGGCTGAGTTGCAGCTGGCTCGTCGGCTTCGTTATGACCACGACGACGGTAGCAGAACATATCGATTACAACGTCTTTACGGAATGTATGACGGAAATCGTGTGCCAATTGAGAAACAAATAATACAGATTCAGGATCATCACCGTTCACATGGAAGATCGGTGCTTGGATCATTTTCGCGATGTCAGTACAGTATTCTGTAGAACGCGCATCACGTGGGTCAGACGTTGTGAAACCAACTTGGTTGTTTACAACGATATGAACTGTACCACCCACAGTATAACCGCGAGTTTGTGACATTTGGAAGGTTTCTTGGTTTACACCTTGACCTGCAAATGCAGCATCACCGTGAACGATGATTGGTAATACATCATCACCACCGATATCTTTACGACGTACTTGACGTGCGCGTACAGAACCTTCTACTACAGGTCCAACGATTTCTAAGTGTGATGGGTTAAACGCTAATGCCAAATGAACTTCGCCACCCGGAGTCATTACGTTTGAAGAGAAACCTTGGTGGTATTTAACGTCACCAGAGCCTTTTTTATGCAGAGATTTACCTTCAAACTCACCAAATAGATCAGCTGGGTTTTTACCCATGATGTTTACAAGAAGGTTTAAACGGCCACGGTGAGGCATACCGATAACCACTTCTTTACAGCCTACTGAACCTGCGCGTTGAATAAGCTCATTCACCATAGGAATGAAAGATTCACCACCTTCAACACCGAAACGTTTCGCACCAACGAATTTGTTACCAAGGTATTTTTCTAGGCCTTCAGCTGCAGTTAGACGTTCAAGGATGTGTTTTTTCTGGTCTGCAGTGTAGCCAAATTGACCACGAGTACCTTCAAGGCGTTGTTGAATCCAACGTTTTTCTTTTGTATCAACAATGTGCATGTATTCAACACCAATCGAAGCAGTATAAGTTGCTTCCATTGCTTGAACCATTTCACCAAGTGTTGCTTCAGACTTACCGATTGCAAGGTTACCTGTATTAAACACAGTATCTAAGTCAGACTGAGTTAGACCGTGCGCAGCAAGATCTAGATCAGGCACGATTTCACGTTTTGCAAGACCAAGTGGATCTAATTTTGCGTTTTGATGACCACGGTTACGGTATGCAGCGATCAACTGTAATACACCGATTTGACGGCGTTCATGCTCAGAACTTACTGCACTTTGCACTACTGGCTGAACACGGCTTGAATTACGGCCTAATAATAGGAATTGCTCACGTACATTGCTGTGTGGTTGATCACCTTTCGGGAATTTATCGAAGTATTCACGCCAATCAGCCTCTACTGAGTCTGGAGCCGTTAGATACTGCTCATAAAGTTCTTCAATATACGCTGCACTGTCAGCGCTAAGTTCAGTGTCAAGACGCAGTGCGTCAGCAACTTCTTGCATTTGTGGACCCATTTCCTATTGCAAAACATTTCAGGATGCTTTTTAAGCGAACCCATGATTAGTAATGTCAAATTGGTAATATGACATTAGTCCCCATTAGGCTTAAGCCTTGAGGCGTTATCACTACATTAGGATTACCCAATGTGATTAATGAACAATAACGCCCTCAGCGGCATCATTACTCATTGAGAAATACCCGACATAAATCGGGCAATTTTTGCAAATCGTCTTAGAAAAAATAAAATTTGCGCAATTATCTTTTCTAAAGCGACTTTATTAACATTTATATACCGTCTACAGCGCTTAAATTGTAGAAAAAATGTACCTAATTCAAAGTCATTTTTTACATATAGTGATACTTTAAATGCTAACACGTTCAAGCATTTTCAATTGATTTTTTTGACACATACCTCTCATAAATTAGCGAAATACACTGTTCGTATTTTCATCTATGATATGGTGCTACATATAAAATGATCTTTCAATTAAGACAAAAGTCTACGTTCGATTTTTACCTCATCTCATATACAAAAACAAAAGAGAGCTGACATTCCTATCCTCTCTCTTTTTACTACGTTACATAATAACATCTTCTAATCCTTTTGACAGACTTGAACGAGCGTTTCATCAATAAATAACCATTTATCTATCACTTTATACTTTTAATTCACTACGTTTCTATGAAATCCATTTATAGCACTCTGCAATGACAGCGAATAACTTTCACTATCATCATTTTTATATATGACAAAAAAAGCGCACCCAATGGTGCGCTTCTTTTTACTGCTAAATCTATTAACCAAGATCTAAAAGCATATTACGGATGTGACCGATTGCTTTAGTTGGGTTAAGACCCTTAGGACATACAGATACACAGTTCATGATACCTTTACAACGGAACAATGAGAATGGGTCGTCAAGACGAGCCAAACGCTCTTGAGTTGCTGTATCACGAGAGTCAATGATGAAGCGATATGCGTTCAACAATGCTGAAGGACCCAAGAACTTGTCTGGGTTCCACCAGAATGATGGACATGAAGTTGAACAACATGCACAAAGAATACATTCGTACAAACCATCTAAATGTTCACGCTCTTCAGGAGACTGCAAACGCTCTTTAGGAGGCGCAGGCTGATTGTTGATTAGGAACGGATGGATTTTATTGTACTGATCGTAGAACTGATTCATATCTACAACCAAATCTTTAATTACTGGAAGACCTGGAAGTGGACGAATTGTGATCACTTCTGGTAAGTCGTTTAGGTTCCAAAGACACGCCAAACCATTTTTACCATTAATGTTTACACCATCAGAACCACAAATACCTTCACGACATGAACGACGGAATGTTAATGATTCGTCTTGAACTTTTAATGCTAGAAGTGCATCAAGCAACATACGATGCTTATCAGTCAACTCTAGTTTAAAAGTTTGCATGTACGGAGCTGCATCCTTATCAGGATCGTAGCGGTAGATATTAAATGTACGAGTACCTCTACTCATCTTACTTCTCCCAATTAGAATGTACGTGGTTTAGGCGGAATAGCATCTACAGATAAAGGCTTGTAACGTACTGGTTTGTACTCAAGACGGTTATCTACAGAGAACCATAAAGTGTGTTTCATCCACTCATCATCACGACGACCGTATGGGTAGTCAGCATGATCAGGTGGTAATTCAAAATCTACCACTGTATGCGCACCACGACATTCTTTACGTGCAGCCGCAGAAATCAGTGTCGCTTTCGCAACTTCATACAGGTTTTCAACTTCTAGAGCTTCAACACGCGCTGTGTTAAATACTTTAGATTTGTCTTTCAAGTGAATGTTACGTACACGTGGTTCGAGCGCAAGAATCTGTTTCACACCCTCTTCAAGAAGTGCAGATGTACGGAATACACCAGCGTGATCTTGAACGATGTCACGGATTGCATCTGCAACTTCTTGAGCATTTTCACCAGAAGTTGATTCATCAAGATGACGAACACGATTCAAAGTTTTTTCAAGAACAGTTGTAGGAAGCGGTGCATATTCATCACCGTGGTGTTTAGTTACATAGTCAACAATATGTTCACCAGCAGCTTTACCAAATACAACCAAGTCAAGCAATGAGTTTGTACCTAGACGGTTAGCACCGTGTACAGATACACATGAACATTCACCAATTGCATAGAAACCTTTCACTGGTTTAGTGAAATCACGGTCACCCGCATTGTGTGAGTACACACCAGTTTCTTTATTGTAGTTCGCAACCAAAGCTTCAGTTTCACGAGATACAGGAACAACCACTTGACCATGAATATTTGTAGGAATACCACCCATTTGGTAATGGATTGTAGGTACTACAGGAATTGGCTCTTTAGTGATGTCAACGTTCGCGAATTTCTTACCAATCTCAAATACAGATGGAAGACGTTTCATGATTGTTTCAGCACCAAGATGCGTCATATCAAGCAAGATGTAGTCTTTCTTAGGACCACAGCCACGACCTTCTTTAATTTCTTGGTCCATAGAACGTGATACAAAGTCACGAGGCGCCAAGTCTTTCAGTGTCGGAGCATAACGCTCCATGAAAGGCTCACCAGCATCGTTACGAAGGATCGCACCTTCACCACGACAACCTTCTGTCAACAATACGCCCGCGCCCGCAACACCTGTTGGGTGGAATTGCCAGAATTCCATATCTTGTAATGGAATACCTGCACGAGCTGCCATACCAAGACCGTCACCAGTATTAATATAAGCGTTAGTAGATGCACGGTAAACACGACCAGCACCACCAGTAGCGAACAATGTTGCTTTACCTTGGAATACTGCAATTTTACCTGTTTCTTGGTCAATTGCTGTCACACCAAGCACATCACCCTCTTCATTACGGATCAAATCAAGTGCGATCCATTCAACGAAGAATTGAGTACCCATTTTCACGTTGCTTTGATAAAGCGTATGAAGAAGAGCGTGACCTGTACGGTCGGCAGCAGCACATGCACGTGGAACTGGTTTTTCACCATAGTTCGCAGCATGACCACCAAACGGACGTTGGTAAATTGTGCCGTCAGCGTTACGGTCAAATGGCATACCTAGGTGTTCAAGCTCATATACAACTTGAGGCGCTTCACGAGTCATAAACTCAATTGCGTCTTGGTCACCTAACCAGTCAGAACCTTTAACTGTATCGTAGAAGTGGTAGTGCCAGTTATCTTCTTGCATGTTACCAAGAGATGCACCAATACCACCCTGCGCTGCAACAGTGTGTGAACGAGTTGGGAATACTTTAGTCAGTACAGCAACTTTCAAACCAGCTTGAGCAAGTTGGTAAGAAGCACGCATACCTGAACCACCACCACCAACGATGACTGCATCGAAAGTTAGGTGTGGAATATTTGTGTAATCTTCTTTAGGGGTTATAGCGCCCATGATATTTTCCTATCAATTTGCCCAAAAAATCTGGATCGCCCAGATCGCGTATGCAAATACTGCAACAATTACTGCAGAAGTCAGCACTAAACGCAGACCGTTTGCTGAAGGACCCATTTGACGAGTAGTCACATAGTCAGTGAATACTTGCCACATACCAATCCAAGCATGCGCAACAAGAGATAAGACAGACAATAAAGATAAAATCTTCATTGGTGTTGTCATCATAAAGCCATACCATTGCTCAAAAGTGAATCCGCTATTGCAAAGGATCCAACCCAGCACAACAATAGTATAAACAGCCAATACAACGGCACTTACACGTTGGATAAACCAATCGCGCGAACCTGATCCTGTTAAACCTGTAGCACTTTTCATTAGAGAACAATCCATACAAATGCTGCAACAATACCGATTGCAGACAAGATCAATGAAATAGTAGCTGCGATACGACCACTTTGAAGTTCTTCAGCAACGCCAAGATCTGCAAATAGATGCTTGATACCACCAATAAGGTGATAAATTAAGCCGGCTACAAATACCCATACGACAAAACGCACAATAAAGCTATCAAACACAGCTTGAACTTGCGCAAAACCTTCAGGTGAAGATAAGGATTTGTCTAAAATCCAAAGAAGGACCGGTACGAGTAAAAATACGATAACACCTGATAGACGGTGTAAAATTGATGCAATAGCCACAGGGGATTTTAAGTTTACGTCTAAAACTTGACCCATGGACAAATTGACAGGTCTGTTGCTTTTCACAGCGGGCATCCTGTAAGTAAAAACTCCATCCGGAGTTTGTTGGAATTAATTCGTAGGAAAGCTAGCATAGTCAGACATTACAATATAATAAACTCTGCAGCTGTCTGATCTTATAAACGACAGGGAATTATAAAACGTGAACTTTCAAAACACAAACGAAGACAATTAGGAATTTTGCAAAATATCCTTAAATAAGAATCATTAACAATAACTTTTCTAAAAACAAATACCTTATTTATCTAAGAAAATCATACTATGTTGTTGGTTTTAATCAGTTAAATGTAAATCTCACTTATTGTTTTTGTGTGTATATGGCGATTTAAACTTTTAGACTAAAGATGAACAAATCTAAATCTTTCTTTTCCCACTACATTTTAAAATCTTCCAACACATTCGCCAAGCCATAATCATAAAAATAAATGTGCATCATTTTCTCAAATAATAAAACTCAAAGATCATGAAACGAAATAAGTACTTAGTCTGTGCATAAAAATCTTAGTAACAGCAAATCTGTTTAATAAAACGCCATTTTTTACCTTTCCAATGACAAAAATGCTCATTTATTGATCTTTTAAAGGCGTTTAATTAACTATTTTTTAACCAAACGAACTTTTTTTTAAGTACGATTAAGTCGTTTTAATTATGAATAAGAAAAAAGCAATTTAGAGCCAAAGATGTGTGTAAGTTACGAAAATTATAATAATTTAATGAAATAGCGGTCTTGTAATTCATATTTGTTTCAGAGTTTTTAAGAATTAAAAATTGCTTACAATTAAGGCAAAAGGCTTTTTTTAATCTGCACCTCCCCTGCAAATTGACTTATTATACTGCGTCGGCACTGTGATTTTACTCATTTTTTAAGCGGATGAATTGTGTTTCATTTCAAGGAATGATCCTCAATTTATATCCATAAGTATAATTGACAAAATTTCAGTTCCCTCTAATCTTAGAGCAAATTTTTGATCTGTCTGATTCTCGCATTAAAAGATTAGTACTGAGTCAGATAAAACATTCACCAGGACAGGAGATCTATTGAATGTCTGAAGCAACTGGCAAAAAAGCCGTTTTACAGCTTGATGGCAAAGAAATTGACTTACCAATTTACAGTGGCACTCTAGGCCCAGATGTAATTGACGTTAAAGATGTGTTGGCCGCAGGTCACTTTACTTTTGATCCTGGTTTTGTCTCAACGGCTGCTTGTGAATCTAAAATCACTTTCATTGACGGCGGTAAAGGTGTTCTTCTACACCGTGGCTACCCAATCGACCAGCTTGCTACTAAAGCAGACTACTTAGAAACTTGCTACCTTCTTTTGAACGGCGAGCTTCCTACTGCTGAACAAAAACAAGAATTCGATGCTAAAGTTCGTAACCACACTATGGTTCACGATCAAGTTGGCCGTTTCTTCAATGGTTTCCGTCGTGACGCTCACCCTATGGCGATCATGTGTGGTGTTGTTGGTGCGCTTTCTGCGTTCTATCACAACGGTTTCGATGTTGAAAACATTGACCACCGCGAAATCACTGCTATTCGCTTAATCGCTAAAGTTCCTACTTTAGCTGCTTGGACTTACAAATACACAGTAGGCCAACCATTCGTTTACCCACGTAACGACTTAAGCTACGCAGAAAACTTCTTGTACATGATGTTTGCTACTCCTGCAGACCGTGATTACAAAGTTGACCCTATTCTTGCTAAAGCAATGGACCGTATCTTCACGCTTCATGCTGACCACGAACAAAACGCGTCTACTTCTACAGTACGTCTTGCTGGTTCTACTGGCGCTAACCCATACGCATGTATCGCTGCGGGTATCGCGGCTCTATGGGGACCTGCTCACGGCGGCGCGAACGAAGCTGTTCTTAAGATGCTTGACGAAATCGGCACTGTAGAAAACGTTGCTCCGTTCATGGAAAAAGTGAAAACTAAAGAAGTTAAACTTATGGGCTTCGGTCACCGAGTTTACAAAAACTTCGATCCACGTGCGAAAGTAATGAAAGAGACTTGTGACGAAGTGTTAACTGCACTTGGTATCAACGATCCACAACTTGCTTTGGCTATGGAACTTGAACGTATTGCGCTTTCTGACGAATACTTCATCAAACGTAACCTATACCCTAACGTAGACTTCTACTCAGGTATCATCCTTAAAGCGATTGGTATCCCAACAGAAATGTTTACTGTTATCTTCGCTCTTGCACGTACTGTTGGTTGGATCAGCCACTGGTTAGAAATGCACAGCGCACCTTACAAAATCGGTCGTCCTCGTCAGCTTTACACTGGCGAAACTCAACGCGATATCCAAGGTCGTTAATTCGAAAGAATTGTGCGAATCTAAAAACCGCCCCTTTGGGGCGGTTTTTTTATGCGGCTAGATTTATTTTGCACTTTAAAACAGACCCATCTGACTGAATTTTCCTGCTCAATCATTAGATAAAACGATGTCTCACAAGCTATAAAGTATGGTGTATATTGCTGAACGTATTTTAAATCGTCATTTTCTAGACAATCGCACACTGCTTCATCAGATATCGTCATAAAAAAAGCCTAATTCCACGTAGAAATTAGGCTGTAAACAAAAGGTATTAATATTGATGATGCTTTATTTTGGCTTATTGAGTTAAATAACTTTTATTAAGCAACCTTCTCTAAGCAACCGTCTCATAGTCTGTCAAGTCCACCTGTTTTAGACGCTGCTTTAACTGTTTCAGTGACCACGGCCAAGCTGCAAAATTACGTCCATTGGCATCTAAGTAATAACTCTTACAACCGCCACTATTAAAGACTGTAGTCTGTAGATGTGTCTGCACTTTTGCATTGTGATAGGCCAATACATTTGGCTTAATTTCAAGCCGCTGTATCTTCTCTTGTTTCATTTTTACCAAAGCATCAACGATATACCCAACCTGTGCTTCTGCAATCCCAATAAATGAGTCATAAACCAAAATATTTGGCCCAAGCACCAAGAAGGCATTAGGTACTTGCGCGATACTGGTACCCAAAAACGCTTCAGGAGAACTGTTTTTCCAAAGTTCTGACAATAACTCCCCTTTGGCATTTTTTACACGCTGCCCAATCGGCGGATGAGAAACTTCAAAACCTGTACCCCAAATAATGACATCGACTTCATGACGTTCACCATTCGCAGCAATAACAGTATTACCTTCTATTTCAACTAAACCATGTGGTACAAGTTCGACATTGGCTTGCTGCAAAGCAGGATAATAGTTATTGGCAAATAAAAGACGCTTACAACCAATAGAAAAGTTTGGTGTAACTTTTTCACGTAATTCAGCATCTTGAATTTGTGTTTTTAACAACTGACGACCCAAATAATTCACAGGCTCTAAAAGCGAAGGATTACGTAGTCCTAAATTAATACCATTTAATATACCGGCCACACTTTTGCGCCAAGTTTCTTGTACTGTTGGAAAGCGGGTAATGATGCCTTTCGCACGGTCATTCAGTGGCAAATCTGCTTTTGGCAATACCCATGGTGCGGTACGTTGAAACACCACCACATTTTTGGCAATAGGTTGAATCTGAGGAATAAACTGAATCGCAGATGCCCCCGTACCAATCACCGCAATACGTTTATCTTTTAAGTCATAGGCATGGTTCCATCGCGCAGAATGGAACATTTCACCTTCAAAGCTTTCAATACCTTTAATTTTTGGAATTTGAGGTTCAGTAATCGGCCCAGTGGAAAAAATTACCGTTCTCGCCGCATACTTACCTTTGCTCGTCTCCAATTGCCATTGCTTTAATTCCTCATTCCATTCCGCTGCAATCAATTCACAGTTGAACTGAATGTTACGATAAAGCCCATGCTGCTCTGCCACATCCTCTAAGTAGTTCAGAATCTCAGGTTGCTTGGCAAATAAATGACTCCATTTATGACTCGGAGCAAATGAAAAAGAATATAAAGCCGAAGGAACATCACATCCACAACCTGGATAGGTGTTGTCGCGCCATGTACCTCCCACGCGATTGGCTTTTTCCAAAACCACATAATCGGTATAACCCCGTTCATTCATTTGATGAGCAGCAGCTAAACCGGATATCCCAGCACCAATCACAATGGTATCGTAGACACGCACTTGATTTTCTACGCTTGGTTTTTCTAGGCTAGGCTCTGACTCTGATTGATCTTGTACTGCTTTTTTTGCTTTGGCAGAAGACGTTACAGGACGACGTGCATTAGTTTGCGTTGTTGCCTTTTTAGTTTGAGTTTTCTCTTGATCTAATGCTTTTACATCTTCGTCATGTAATTGTGTCGGCATGTTCATGCTTTTGCTCCCGACTTTTTAATATAGTTGTTAAATAAGGGATAACCCACCCCCAATAAGCGGGTATAGGTTTGCGGGGATAGACGCTTTAACCACCAAAATAATTTGGCATCAGGTTGCGGAATGGTATACAACTTCCCTGCATCTAAATTATTCAATGTCAAATCGACGACATCGTGGCTCGTCGTAAATGCATGATTCATCAGCAGTTGATCAGCCAAGCCTGAATATCGATTGGGCAAGCGTCCATTTTTCATAATATTGGTTGGCACTAAGGTTGGGCACAGCACATTCACACGGATATTTGCCGATCTGAGCTCTGCCGATAAAGTTTCAGACAATGCCAACACACTCGACTTCGTCACGTTATATGCTGTCATTTCTGGTGCAGCAGTATATGCCGCAGCAGAAGCAACATTAATAATCGCGCCGCCTTGCTTATTTTGTTTCAGCTTGGGTACAAAATAATGGCAGCCATGCACCACACCCCACAAATTGACATGCATGCACCACTGCCAGTCGTCTAAACTCAGTTCATCAAATTTACCACCCAGCCCGACGCCTGCATTATTGATCACTAAGGTCACAGCATGTCCCATCAGCTGCTCAGCTTGCTCTGACAGTGCTTTAACTTCTTCAGCCTTACCTACATCACACTTCACCGCATAAGCACTTGATGAGGTCATGGATTGAATTTGATCCACCGTTTCTTGCGCTGCTTCTAGATGAATATCGGCACAGACCACTGTCCCACCACGACGTGCCAACTCCAAAGCAAAGCTTCTTCCTATACCACTGCCTGCACCAGTAACCACCGCGTAGGCGTTTTCACTTGGCTTATTCTTTTTTCCAAATAGACCCATGGTTGTGTCCTTTTATCGTTTTAATGCTGGGGTAAATTCTTTGACAAAATAAGGTGTTAACACGCCATCAACAGGGTTCAGCAAACGCTTTTTGTAATATTCAAGAAATGCAGAAGTGTCATGATCATTCGGGTGAAAACTTGGTCGTAGATAGTCAAAAATATGCCCGAGGCTGCTGCCATAAACACCATCTTTTAACCCAAAAATCAGTTGGAAACTGCGCGGAACATCTTTCCAGTAGCTTAGGCTAATCAAGTTCGACGGTTTTCTGTAAAACGGTACAATCGAAGCGCCTATCGAAATCAAACCCAAAATGGTAATTAATGCAGGGAAAAAGCCAGCAATACGTAAAGCATAATTACCTGATAATTCTTGATAAACATCATAGGCAATGTCTTTGTGTTCAGACTCTTCCAACATATGCCACATCCAAATAGCGCGCTGCTTTTCATCTATTGAATTAAAAAAGATTTCTTCATGATTCATCATGTATTCCGCAAGCACTGCGGTGAAATGCTCAATTGCTGCCATTAAAGATAACTTCATTGGCTGTGGCATACGTTCAAAACCATAGGCAAAGACGTAGTGTTCTAACTTTCTAAAAAATTGCACAGGCAGATTTCTTGCGCGATATGCTTCATTCATTTCTTCATGCATACGTGAATGAATGGCCTCTTGCCCAATCAACGACGTGACACGTTGTCTTAATACAGGATCTTGAATAAAGTCGCGATGATATCGAGCAGTATCAATCACCAAATCTTCGCCACGGGTTAAGAAAATAGATAAAGATGCAAAATAGGCACTGGCCAATTCTGCATTCATATAAAATTTTGGATCAATTTTTTCTGGTTCGAAATCAAATTTCATATGACGAATAGGTACAACGGCAGACTGTTTTGTTGGGTCAAAGACAGGGCCTGCAAATACGCGTGCTAACGTTTTTTTTATCAGTTGAAAAGCGCTCATGGTTTTGCTCTCAATTTGGGTGTTTACCGTTCATTGACTTCATGTCGATTAAAGTAAAAACACATAGATTGAGGATCAAATTAAGTGAGATAGATCACTAGGCCATTAGCAAAACCGACCTCTAGATTTGCAAAAATGCTCAAATATTTTCTTTGTCAGACAATCTTTAAAACATCGGTGTTGTATGGCTCAAAAGCTTGTCATTAAAGGTCATGGCGTATTTTGAGTGAGTGATGATTATTGGATTTTTTGCACTTCACCGGTCGCAGATTGATAGACCCATTGATGATCAAACAGATTGTCATCTAAATGATCCAGTTTAAAATTACCGATAGCCACAGCGTAAAATCCATTGCCCTGCTGCTTAAAATGTGTGATCTCTTGCATGAGTTCTTCAGTAAGTTGACCCATAATAAAGTCTGAAATCACCACCACATCAGCATGTACAAAATTCGGTTGTTTCAGCATGTCCACGGCATGATTCATCGCAGGGATAATATCTGTTCCCCCATGAAATGACTGCCCTAAAAAGTGAATGACATCATCCAAAGCGCTGTTACGCTGTAAATTCAGCGCGGTTAAATTGGTCGAGAAATTTACCAAATACATCGCTCGCTTTTCTTTTAGCGCTCGAATCGATAAATATAGACAAATCGCTTTGGAAATCAGTTCAGGTTGTCCATTCATTGAGCCACTGGTATCTAAGCAGACAATCATCGGGCCTTTTTGTCCGACTCGACGCTGTGTATGGCGTGGGTTTTCGATCACCCGTCCCTGTTGCTGACCTTGTCGATTAAAACTCATCAGGTTAGATTCTAAATATTTCAAATCAAATAAAACCTGCAAGTCTGGATCGGCTAATAGCGCCAACTCGCTAGGTAAAGCCATACTGAGTTCTTGTGCTAATTTAATTCCAGTAATTTCCTCTTGCGCCATCGGGGTGTGAATAAGCTGCTGTGGTTCTTGTTCTAACTGAGCAGAAATCCGCTTACGTGGCATATTCGGCTGTGCGCTTCCAATCATTTGACATAGACGTTTAAGCGCCCGATCTTGCTCGAGATAATTCGCCCATTGCTCAAAGTTCTGTACATCATGCTCAGTTAATTGCCCTTTGGAATAGTCCAGAAAAATCCCAGTTTCAAACCCGACACTGTCATGGTGCTTGACCATTTTCGACAATGTCGCAAGAAAATCTTTGATTTCATCTAAAAAGGCATCTCGTTGTAAACGGAGTTGCTCAAACTCCCAATGCGCAATAGCTTCAGTCAATTTGCGCTGCCATTTACCTTTGAATAGCTCAATGTGTAATTGACGCTGTTGCTCGGTCAGCAACGACTGTTGGCTCTGTTGCCACATTTCAGTGAATTCTGGAATCCCCAAGGTTTGCATGAAGGCAGCATATTCAGTGTGGAATTGAACAAAATCGCCCTGTTCCCAATGCTTTATCGCAAGCCAATGTTCCAATTGCTGCTGCGCCATTGCATAGGGATGCTGCTGATCTAAACTCGACTTTGCCTGAAAGGCCCATTCCTGAATTTTTTGATCGAGCTTTTTTGCAACTTTATGATCTTTCAACCAATGTTTTAAGCTGGATTGTTTTAATTCATCATAAAGCTGCGAACTTAATTCATCGAGCGCCGATTGGGTTTGTTGTCGTGTCGGTTTTAATTGCGACATAACTGTTCCAAGCGCTCACAATCTTGCAACTGCAATTGATATCTTGCCAATTGCTGCTCAATAGATTGAAATAAATGTTGAATATCCTGTTCAGTGACAAAGACAGAATTAAACTGATGCTTTTGGCTGTTAAAGCGTTCCGTCAACAGATCCAATTCTGTTTGAAAATGTGCTTTGATCTGTTGAACTTCGTGTAATAGCTCATATTGGCTTTGTGCTGAAAGAGAGCTGCGTGGACTGCCTTTGGTATGTTTTATATACGGCGTCACCACTTCTTCTAAGCCGTAATAGCCACCTTTTAACGTACACACTCTTGAACCATTAAAATTACATACGATGCCACGCACTTCTTCACCGGTATCATCTAAGGCAAAGAAGTCCTTTTTCGTATCCATTTTATCCAGTTCGAGATACAACACTTTATCTTTATAGTGTCGATCTAGATTGGTCACTGCACGTAAGTAGTCAGTGCCATGAATTAAATAACTCTCATACACATCATCGGTATAATAAAAATGATTGAGCACCCGCTGTTCAAGTGCATCCTTCTCTGCCACATGCTGTTCGAATTGCAAACCGTAATTTAAGCCATTTTCAGCCAATACTTCATCTATCTGCTGTGAAACAAAGGCGATGTCTTCAGGCTGATTCCATAAGCAATGTTTTAAAATTAATAGATCATTCAAAATCACTGATGGACGATCATTTAAAAATGCACAGGTTTTGACTAGATAAGCCACACGTTGCCAACGACGGTCAGAGACATAGACCACGTGATCTTCAAAGTTATGATTGAGTCGATTTTTAAGTTGATCAAACAGATTTAAAATCGATTCGGGTAATTCCACCTGATAAATCTGTTCCCGCCAATCTTGCAACTCCGCTTTTGTTATTTTTAAGGTCGCATCGACTTCAACACTGACTTGACTCGGCTTGGCCTGTAATAGTGCATGAAAGTTTTCTGCAACAGCAATCGGCGGCACTTCTAAGCGCAAAATAAAACGATCATACAAGGCATCTAAACCTTGATTCGGTTCGGGAATTTCATTCGATGCACTGACCAAAACATTCAATGGAACTTTTTGGACAATGTCACCATTTTTAAAACTCCGCTCATTCACCAAGGTCAGTAAAGTATTTAAAATCGCTGGACTGGCTTTCCAAATTTCATCTAAAAAAGCAAAATCTGCCCGTGGTAAATAATGTTCTGTTTTACGAATATATTGATCTTCTTTTAAGGCTTTAATTGATACTGGGCCAAAAATTTCTTCAGGCGTACTGAAACGATTCATCAAATATTCAAAATAGTCATGGACTTCAAAAGCAGAAGCGATTCGACGTGAAATCAAACTTTTTGCAGTGCCAGGCAAACCATATAAAAAGGTATTCATACCCGCAACACCAGCCAACAAACTCAAAGCAATAATCTGCTCACGTTCATACATATTTTTGCTGATTTCAGAAATTAAAGTATTGATCCGTGCTTGCATCTGATTATCTGTTTGACCGAAAACTAAATTGTAACGCCCTAACCGATTTTTCGCTGTAGGAGATGCAAAAATATCGCTTTTTAAATACAGCGCAACAGCGTGATATTGTATTTTCAGGTTATAGTAAAACTACACATCCCTTTGGAACTCTAGAAACTTTTCATCATGTTGCCCTTCTTTCCTACACTCATCCGACTGTTAAAACTTGAAGGTTTTAAATATCGATCCCTCACGGCAGGTGAAATATCCATGTGTCAGAGTGTATTTGGGGATTTGATTCAATATGAGCAAGTGAAAGTGATGAATCACCCTTTTTTGCCTTGGCAATCGGCGCATGTGGTCATGGCGCCTCAGGGGTATATCCATGCACGAAATTTACTGTTTAAAGCGGACTATGCCAAAGCGTCCTTAGGATATCGCGCCCTGTTTATTCATGAGATGGCCCATGTTTATCAATACCAGCAGCAGATCAATGTTTTGGGGCGGGGTGCTGTTTTACAGATGGCGTATTTCTTCAGTTTTAAAAAATATAATCCTTACCGCTATACCCTCAAACCACACAAGGCATTTTTTGACTACAACATTGAGCAACAAGGTGACATTGCTCGTGACATCTATTTAAAGCGAATTAAAAATATTATTTTATATCCAGAACTTGTTCATCAAATTGAGCTGTAAAGCGTCAATGCTCTTTGACGAATATTTATAGATAAAATTAAATATCGCCTGATCATTCTATTTCACACTAGTGCTTGGCCATTGACGCTATTTTAAGTACAAAAAAACAGCATTAATATTTACTTTATGGCACATAAGCTCAGCTAGGCTTTTAAAAGCTATGAATACCTCTAGTATCTCGCTTAAATTCAGATAAAATAGGTTCACCTTATTTTTTTGCTTTGCATCAAAACAAGTGAATTATCATACGATGATGGTGTTTTGTTTTCGCCTTTCGGCAGTATTTTTCGTATCTAAATACACTCGCTGAATAATCACAATAATACAAATCAGTGTGTTAAGTGTATTCACCTATAGGAATAGGATTTAGTTGGAATGAATAGTTTTAAAATTGCACTTGCTCAGTTCTCTCCGCATATTGGTAATCTAGAATCAAACGCAGCAAAAATGCTTCAACAAGCCAATGCTGCAAAAGAACAGAACGCAGATATTATTGTTTTTCCTGAACTTTCTACAGTTGGTTATCCTGCTGAAGATTTATTATTACGTCCAAGTTTAAATAAACGTACACAGCAAGCTTTTGAACAATTGGCGAACGTTAAGGACATCGTTTTAGTCTTTGGTTTTGTGAATCAAACTGAAGATGGTCAGCGCTATAACTCTGCTGCTGTCATGAAAAATGGTCAAGTTCTCGGGATTTACAATAAACAAAATCTTCCAAACTATAGCGTTTTTGATGAAAAACGGTATTTCAGTGAGGGTCATCAACACCTTGTCTTTGAATATTTAGGTCATAAGTTTGGTGTGTTGATTTGCGAAGATGTTTGGGCATTACCAACTGTTCAACAGCTTGCTCAGTTAAATGTTGAAACCGCTTTGGTTTTAAATGCTTCACCTTATGAAGTTGGTAAACCACAGCATCGCATTGAAACCATGGCTGCATTGACCAAACAATTGAACATCAATTTGGTTTACTGTAACCAAGTGGGCGGTCAAGATGACCTTGTCTTTGATGGCACAAGCTTTGTGATGAACAATTCAGGTGAAGTTGCATTGCAAGCACCGAGTTTTGTTGAAGATCTATATATCGCAGAATACGATGCTGAACAAAAAGCCTTTAAAACAGGTGCAATCACGCCTGTATTAAATACCATGGCTGAAATCTACCAAAGCCTTGTGATCGCAACACGTGACTACGTACAACGTTCAGGCTTCCCAGGTGTGATTTTAGGTCTATCTGGTGGTATTGACTCAGCATTAACTTTAGCGATTGCTGCCGATGCGATTGGTGCAGATAAAGTTCAAGCGGTCATGATGCCATATACTTATACTGCACAAATCAGTGTTGAAGATGCTGCTGAACAAGCCAAAAATATGGGTGTGACTTTTGGAATTGCCGAAATCAATCCAATTGTGAATGGCTTTATGCAAACCTTATTCCCTTTCTTTGGCGCTGCACCGACTGATGCGACTGAAGAAAACCTACAAGCGCGTTCTCGTGGTACGTTGCTAATGGCCTTATCGAACAAGTTTGGCAATTTAGTCCTTTCTACAGGGAACAAGTCTGAATTATCTGTTGGTTACTGTACATTGTACGGTGACATGGTCGGTGGCTTTGCAGTTCTTAAAGACGTTTATAAAACGATTGTATTTGAACTAGCAAAATACCGTAACAGCATTTCAGAAACACCAGTGATCCCTGAACGTGTAATTACTCGTCCACCTTCTGCGGAACTTCGTCCAGATCAGAAAGACCAAGACTCATTACCTGAATATGAAGTATTGGATGCCATCTTGTATGCGTATATCGAAGAAGACATGAGCCAAGATGACATCATTGCCAAAGGTTTTGATGCTGAAGTGGTGAAAAAAGTCATCCGTTTGGTTGATCTAAACGAATACAAACGTCGCCAAGGCGCGATTGGTCCACGTATCAGCTCACGTGCATTTAGCCGTGAACGACGCTACCCAATCGTGAATGGTTGGAAACCGGGTATCTAATTATTCGATTCAAATTAAAAAAAGCCCAGTTCTATAACTGGGCTTTTTATAGGCGCAAAAAACACAGCAGTAAAAATTAAAAGTAATTGAGATGTGTATTTCAAAAGTTAGGACATCAATTCATAACATCAAAGATTTGAGTTCTCTTTTTTTCTACATAAACATCGTAAATAGATCATTTTATTAGTGCTGTAATTATTTCAATCTATTTGACTTTTTCTAGGCACAAAAAAAGAGACCAAGCTGAGAGCTTGGTCTATAAAAATGGTGGCTATGACGAGACTTGAACTTGTGACCCCCGCATTATGAGTGCGGTGCTCTAACCAACTGAGCTACATAGCCGTAAACTGTGGTGGCATTATCTAGATTTCATACATTATCGTCAAGCATTTTTGTTTGCAATTGTTCAGAGTTTAAACAAGCAAAGTTCAAGATGTTACTATTTAAGCAAATCATGCTATTTTTAGCCCTAATTACTATATTTTTTGATTAAAAATTAGAGTTTTATCATGCAATTCAATTCGATAAAAAAAATCTGTCTGACCCTTAGCCTAACCGTTATGACACTGACGGGCTGCCAAATCGTCTCCCCAATTTTTGTTGACTATAATGGTGTGCGACGTGATGTGGCGACTTGGATTAATAAACAGCCTTTATTGAGCATGCAACAAAAGCGCAGCATGGCTCAACTTAGCCGAGCACAGCAACCCATCATTCGACTCGACTTCACTGATCAGGAGAAGTTAGTTAGTGTTGCGCGCGCCAATGAAGCTGCGATGTATTGTGCCAATCAGCATTTATCAGCACGACAGATTCAACGCCTACAAAAACAGATCTTTCCTAAAGATACTTTGCATAAATTAAGCTTGCTTGAGCAACAAGCGTTGCATATTACCCTTACAGAGCAAGAGAAACAGTGTGATTAAAACCATGTCCGCTGTTAAATGAAATTATCAAAGCTCAATTTTTTCTGCACCAAATTGTCTTACAATCTAGACATAGCTGCTTACATTATTGAGCATTTTTGCTATCGCTAAGCGTGTTGAAAACAAGTCCATATTTTTGCAATATTTTTATTGCGAATTTCGCAATATCCTTATGAATTTACTTGGTTTTATTCCAAAATAAAAAAGCGTATGATGAAACTATGATCAATGTAAATAGCGCTTTTTTTCAGGTTTTTCCATCCAAATTCAATTGATCAGATAAGGAGAAATAAGATGGCTTTAAATAATATTTTAGTTCCAGTGGACGGTTCAGAAACTTCTTATGCTGCGGTGGCTAAAGCTGTCGAGTTTGCAAAAACTTTTGGCAGTAAAATTACTGTGGTTCAAGTACTGACGCTCGATCCATATATTGCTGCAGAGTATATTTCAGCAGCGCAAACCAATGATTTAATTGAACGTGCTCGTGCATCGATTTTAAATACACTCGAAGAAGCAAAAGCGAAATTTTCAACTGAAGGTGTCACTGTTGAAACTCGCTTACTTGAAGGTCAAGTGGTGCATACAGAACTGGTTAAAGCTGCAGAAGAAACACATGCGGACTTGATTATCATTGGTTCACATGGCCGTACTGGGATCAAAAAATTCTTCTTGGGCAGCGTAGCTCAAAGCGTACTGGGTGCTTCAGACATTCCTGTTTTGGTTGTACGCAAATAAGCCATTAGATTTATAGCGTGAAATAAAAAGCCTTCTGATCCTAGAGGGCTTTTTATTGACTACTTCATCAATTATAAAATTATAATTCTATGTTTAAGGCAAGGATTTTTTAGGGTAACCATTGATATTAAGCCTCTTTCATAAATCAAAAAACGAACAGTCTCTTGCTGATTATTTGTACCGAAGAATTTTAAATATTCATGCATAATCTGCGGATGAAATATATCGATTCAAAGAAGCTTTCTGAAACACA
>NZ_VOZE01000020.1:0-34211 GCF_013419925.1 Acinetobacter sp. YH12045
GCTGGCGACAATAGCAAGAGTGAACCACCTGATCCCTTCCCGAACTCAGAAGTGAAACCTCTTAGCGCTGATGGTAGTGTGGGGTTACCCATGTGAGAGTAAGTCATCGCCAGCTCATTATTCGAAACACCCCCTGACTAGTGCAGGGGGTGTTTTTTTATGCCGGGAAAAATAACAAGAACAATGAAAAACAAAAAATACAGTGACAGCCGGAGTAAAATGAATAAGAAATCTATTTAAATAATTCATTTATAAGGTGAATATTTCTCACTCAAATATAAAGTAAGACGTCCTCAATCTTTCTATTAAGGTTATTGATCCGCTGAAATAATTGATTGCGTTGCAGCTTTAAGCATATATAAGACTTGGCCTAATAAAATGTCCTTATCTGTCAATGCCACAATAATCATGGGGTAATTTTGCGCAGAGACTGATGCAAGTATCGCTTTTCCATTTTCGGCATCTAAGGTTATATTTTGACAACCAACTAAATGAATTTCTTTGATAAATGCTGATACCATTGCAAGGATAGAGCTGCTAACCGCAGCTAACTTGCTATTGTTATATTGCCCACGTTTGTAAACACTTGTTAGCTCAAATCCATCTGTTGAACACACCATGATGAAATGAACGCCTCGTGCATTGTTAATAATATTATTTATTTGTTTATGGGCATGTTGTATTAACTCATTCGAAGCGGTGCGTTTTGTGACATTAAACATTAATAGCTCCTTATGCGGTAATGTAGTGATTTACTTCGATTGAGGTAATTAAAGCTTCAAGTAGCAGTAAAACGTCAGATTTTTTGCGACAGTCAATAAAGAATAGGGGCGAATATAAGTCCTGACTAATCAGCCAATCTTTGTAGATAGTAGTATTTGTCGAACTTGTGATTTCGTCTGTATGGGTAATTCCAATGGCTAGGTTATCTGTATAGTTTTGGAAGGTTTCTAAGTAGCTTTCGAGTTCACTTAGGGGATCATTAACATTATGATCAATCAAAATAATTGCACCGATTGCGCCTTGACAAATCACAGGCCAAATAAAATCAAAACGACTTTGTCCAGGGGTACCATATAAACCTATTTTTAAACCATCTTCTAAGGTCACTTCTCCGTAGTCGATACCTACTGTGGTTTCAAGTTTTTGATGGCTGGTTTGATCTGTATTAAACGCCTCGGTCAGTAAAACTGGGATATCAGAAAGAGAACGGATCGCTTCAGTTTTTCCAGCACCCATAGAACCAGCAAAGACAATTTTATATTGCTGAAGAATCATGTTTGATGTCCTATTCTAAAATCCAAATTTACGCCGTAATTTACGAAAGAAGTTTTGCACAAAGTTCTTTTGTTCTGTTGTTTCATGCTTTTCAGGTGGCGTGTAATGTTTATCCCAAAGATTTATTTTTTTAATATTCAGTGATGCCATATTCGCAGCAATGAACTGCCGAACGGTGCTGAGGGGGATATCATATTGTTCTGCGATCGTTGATATCTTTGCGCCCTGGATAAAACATGCAGAAAGTTGAAAAATTTGTTTATGAGATAAATGTTCAGCAGGTTTTGGCCAGCTTAAAATTCGAAAATGACCATCTTCAGGAACTGTTTGGTAAAAATTCGGAGTTTGCCAAAATAGATTCCATATCCAGTCTTGAAGGATGACGGGGTGCTTTCGACTTACATGGGTCATATCTTCAATTGATGCGAAATCATATTTAAAACTAGCATCTGTGTGTTGAAGTTGACGCTCGAGGTTGAGCCAAGCTATATTTTGCGCGGTATCGATTACCGCTATTGTACCTAGATCATCATATAGGTGTAATTTTTCATGGTTATCTTCTGCATACATTTTTTTGAAGTAATCATCTTCCAAATTAAAATCGCTAAAGCTTTGAGTTTGACATTTTTGTGCATGCTCTATGGATTCGTTAAGGCCATTATGGCTGACGAGATGTTTATCAATCCATTGATTGAGCTCTTGATTATCATCCACGGGTAGGAACAGCGTATTGTTTCTGACGCGCCCTGATTGTTGGTTGTCTTTCGAGATCTTGAGCCAAGGTAAAGCGCGGCGAGTTAATATTTTTTGAATTCCTTCGGTGTCAAAAAAACGCTCATGAATAAATAAGCAATCGAGATTCACATCAGATGTATTTTTCCATTGGATATTAAAGTGCTGTGGAAAAATTGCGTAAAGCTGATGTTTGAGTTGATCTGAATCATGAATACTTAATCCTGCAATGCCGATATTGATATATTGCTTATTCATGGTGTTCCTCGACTAATTTTATTCAAATCTGTAAAACATTTTGGGAATAAAAAACCCTCTTATTGGTATAGGAGGGTTGGGTGAAATTAAGCAAAATCTAAACTTTTTTCATAGGTTTTTAATTCGTGTCGAGCCATGGCTAGGTTTGCTTTGGCACGATCAAGTACTAAATATAAGAATATGGATTCATTATTTTCCAGTGGACGAATCAAGTGATACTGCTTTCCTAAGGTAATTAAAATATCGACAATGTGATCATCTAAATTGAGTGACTGAGCAACACGTCTTTTGGAGCGAACCACTTCAGTATTTCCAGCAGCTGCTATTCTAAATCAATATCTCCACCGCCTTGTGTCGCCATAGCTAGGCCACTTTCACCGTCTACCAGTGCCGCTGCATGAAAACCGTCGATTGTTGTGAGTGATTCTAATGAAACTTTAGCCATTTTTATGCCCCTCTTTTGGGTTATACATGAATATTATTTGTAGATATTTAGGTAATTAAACTAGCGTTTTTAACTACATAGTTTAATTATAGGAAGCGTAAGGGGCTTTGCAATAAAATTAATTTTTTGCTTTAAAAGGATAATATTTTCTAAATATAGCGTTAAGTTTTAGAATTTAAAAAATGTGATTTAATTTGCTATATACATTTTTTATGTATTTTAGAACTTTATTTTTGATATAAAATTTACCAAAAATTCAAATGTAATATTTTGTAAATGGTGTGACAAAACTCAATTTTTGCAGAATAAAGCTGACCGATTTACATAAAGAAAACAAAAAAGTGATCTAAAGGCGTGTAATTTAGAATATTCGATTTAAAAAAACCTGCTTAAAAAGCAGGTCATTGATTTAGACAAATGAAGCCACTTAAGAAAAAATATTACAAGCTGCAGATGCCAAAATCCATAAAATCACCACTGCAACAATAGGCTCTACAATTTTTGACCAAGTTGGAACTTGTACTTCAGTTGTCACATCTTCTTGAGTATGTTGTTGATTAACCATTTGATTGAACTCCTTCATTGATGCTTCTAATGATATCTCTTCTTGCAGATTGGGTTTAGAACCAAGAAGCTCTGTTAGGTTGTTTGTTGACCAAACCCAATCATCCGCTTGACCAGAAAGGTGTTCAATTTGTCCATTGAGTAATTCTTGAATGCTTTGTGATGAGTGTGAGCCGGTATCATGAAGTTGCTTTAATTCATTTAATTGTAAATGAAAAATTTCAGTTGTAAGGTGTTCAAGTTCAGAGCGCTCTAATATTGATGCATTCGATGGATTGGTGGTCAGATGGCGTGAAACTTCTTGAATATAGAGTTCATCAGGATGAGTAATTTCTTGATAAACCTTTTGAGCATTATTGCGGAGCTGATGAATCAATTCACCTAAAGTTAATGCATTAATTTCACGTATATGTTGACGTTTTTCTTCACGATTTAAATGACTTAAAAGCGTAGGCTTTTGAGATTCTATTTGTTCGACAAAATATTGTACTAAATCAAAAGCCATTATTCGCTTCCTTATTCTTTAATCGAGCAACCTTAAACCTGGTTTTTTCTTCGGCTGCTCTTGTTGTTCTTGGTCGTTTGATTTTAAAGCATTTTGATCATTCTGAATACCTTCATATTCTTGAGGATCGAAGAACATGCCTTGACCATTTTCACGTGCATAGATACCTAGAACAGCAGAAAAGGGGATATAGAGGTTTTGCGAAACGCCACCAAAGCGTGCAGAGAAAGTAATCGTCTCATTGCTCATATGCAGCGCATGAGTTGCATGGGGTGCAATATTCAGGACAATTTGGCCATCTTGGATATATTGAACTGGTACCATCGTACCATTCTGTGTCGCATCGACAAGTAGGTACGGTGTAAGTTGATTGTCACAAATCCATTCATAAAGTGCCCGTGTTAAGTATGGACGCGTTGGAGTGAGTTGTAGTTCCTGTTCAGACATAATGCTTACTCGAATATTTATGGGAAATTAATTTTTTGCTAAAAGCTCGCTATAGCGATTTTTTTCCTGCAATGTCATCGATTTGATAAATGCAGGACGGCTAAAGATGCGTTGGCAATAGAGAAATATAGGGCGGCATTGCTGTTTGGGAAGCTCAATCCCCATGGCTTTTAGGCGCAGAAATATAGGCGCGAGCATACAGTCTAACATGCTAAATTGTTCAGACATAAAATAAGGATAATGCTGAAACAAGGGGGTTAGTGAAATGAGTGTATCACGTAATTGTTTTTGTGCTTTTTGCTTGGCTTTTTCATCGAGGGTATCGGGATGGCGAAGCATAATATCGGCAAGTCTTAACCAATCTTGTTCGAAGCGCCATACATATTGACGTTGCTCTGCACGAGGCATGGGTGCATCTGCATACAGTTTATTTTGACGATATCGGTCATCCAGATATTCGGCAATAATACTGCTGTTATAGAGTTTTAGGCCATTTTCAATCATCATCGGAAGTTGATTGTAGGGATTTAAACTTGCAAGATCTTCGTCTTCATCATCAGCAATAATTAAATTATGTTTGATTTGCTTCTCTGCAAGTACATAGCGTATCCAGTGTGAGCGAAAGTCATCCGCATGGCTGTAAAGCGTAATCCCTTGGAGAGGTGCATTTTCGACTGACATAATCCGAGACGATGAGAAATGAATAAGATAGGATACTAAAATTAGACAGTAAAATCACGGAGACTTTAGCAATATCAATACAGCTACAGTGAAAATTACAGTTTTGTTTTATTTGATAGCTTTTCATGTCATTCATTTACCTGATTGTCACCGCATGATGACCATTGTACTTGTACAAAAATTATTATTTTTAGCTGCTGTTATTTTTATGGGCATTGGCTTTTATACGGCACTCGCTGGAGGTTATGCCTCTGATTATGGAGCAGAGGATGATAGTCCTGAACAAAAAAGCAAAATGACCATTTGTACAATTACACTAACACTGTCGGTTATATGTTTTATTGCGAGTTTGAGTCTCTTTGTTTATCGGATCGTTATTCTATTTGCATCATCTTCATAAAAATTAAGACATAAAAAAACCTTGGCATAAGCCAAGGTTTTTTGTCCGATTCGGTAAACGAATTAACGTTTAGAGAATTGAGGACGTTTACGAGCTTTACGTAAACCAAGTTTCTTACGTTCAACTTCACGAGCATCACGAGTAACGAAACCAGCTTGACGAAGAGCAGGTTTAAGAGTTTCGTCAGAAGCGATCAATGCACGAGTAATACCGTGACGGATAGCGCCTGCTTGACCACCGATACCACCACCAGCAACAGTGATGTAAAGGTCATATTTTTCAGTAGCTTCTAAAAGCTCAAGTGGTTGATTAACAACCATACGAGCAGTTTCACGACCGAAATATTGTTCTAAAGAACGGTTGTTGATTACGAGTTTACCAGTACCAGCTGATAGGAAAACACGTGCAGTTGCGGTCTTACGGCGACCTGTACCATAGTTAGTAGCCATGTGCTGTATCCCTTAGATGTCCAAAACTTGTGGCTGTTGAGCAGTATGTGGATGCTCAGTACCAGCGTACACTTTCATTTTCTTGATCATTGCATAACCAAGAGGACCTTTTGGCAACATGCCTTTTACAGCACGTTCGAAGATTTCTTCTGGTTTGTGAGCAACTAATTTTTCGAAATTAGTTTCACGAATACCACCAGGGAAACCAGTGTGGCGATAATATTTCTTATCAAGTGATTTTTTACCAGTCACTTGAACTTGCTCAGCATTGATAACAACGATGTAGTCACCAGTGTCAACGTGAGGAGTATAAGAAGTTTTGTGCTTACCGCGTAAACGACGAGCGATTTCAGTCGCAAGGCGACCTAAAGTTTTGCCAGAAGCATCAACAACGTACCAGTCGTGTTGAACTTCAGCTGGCTTAGCGCTGAGAGTTTTCATTAAACCACTACCTATTATAGTTGGTTTGGACTATGGAAGCTGTCCAAACAAAAGGAGACGCGATTCTATACGAATACGTGAAGAATCACAAATGAAAATATAAAATTTCAAGCGCTGTATTGTAGTATATTTCTTCAGCAATAAACAGCAGATAATCCAGAAATTATAAGAAAAGCGGATGAAAGTAAATCATGTCGAATTCTAATCTGTTAAAAAACACATCTGAACCCTCATTCTGGCGGCAATGGTTGCAATTAATGGGCTTATATAGCGCCTTAGTTTTAAGCCCAACTTTTTTGTATTTGGTGTATTTGCACGGGGCGGATGGTGCGATCATCGTTTTGTTAATGATGCTCACTTTATTTTTCCTTAGTTATTTATTGGTTTATCTGTTGATTGGATTATTGCTTCTGGGTGGTATGTCTTTTTGGCTGATAACGAAGTACCCGCAACATGTGTCAGCCGTTCAGCGCGGCATTGTAATTCTTATTGCATTGATTTGGATCATTGGCATTTCAGGTTTTGCTTTCGATTTCATTCCATACAATGTCGCACAACGCGCTTATTTTTGAGTTTTAGTCCGATATTTTTAATCAATAAAATTAGGTCTGTCATGTGCATCACACAGTATAATAATGCTATTGCACACACAGGATAGACCCATGCTGCCTTTATATATCACGAGCGGTGAACCCGCAGGTATAGGACCTGATATTTGTTTGAGCTTAGCCAATCGAATAGATGAAAGGCCACTTGTGGTTCTTATTGATAAAGATTTGCTGCTCAAGCGTGCTCAACAGTTAAAGCTCGAAGTTGAACTGATTGACTATGTTGGGCAGGAGGGTTCGGCAGCTCTAGGTCAGCTTTATGTGGAACATGTACCTGTAACTACACCTGTTATTGCAGGTCAGTTAGATGTGAATAATGCAGCCTATGTGTTGGAACAATTACGTCGTTCTGCAGATTATGCGATGTCTGGCAAAAGTGTAGGTGTTGCAACTGCACCTGTGCAAAAGTCGATTATTAATGATGCCGGTATCCATTTCAGCGGACATACGGAGTTTTATCAAGAATTTGCAGGCGTTGATCGTGTCGTGATGATGCTTGCGACCAAAACGCTCCGTGTCGCATTGGCAACTACACATTTACCGCTTCGTGATGTAGCCGATGCCATTACTCAAGAACGATTGCATCAAGTCATCGATATTTTAATTCATGATTTAAAAACCAAATTTAAAAAAGATCATCCGCATATTTTAGTCTGCGGTTTAAATCCGCATGCGGGTGAAGACGGCTATTTGGGCATGGAAGAGATTGAAGTGATTAATCCCGTGCTGGAAAGCTATCGTGCTCAGGGAATCAATATGAGCTTGAGTTTACCTGCGGATACCTTATTTACCCCTGAAAATTTAAAAGATGCCGATGCGGTTTTGGCGATGTATCACGATCAGGGCTTACCTGTGTTAAAGTCGCAGGGCTTTGGCGAAGCCATCAATATCACTTTGGGCTTACCGTTTATTCGGACTTCAGTGGATCACGGCACAGCACTGTCACTGGCTGGAACTGGTCTTGCTAAAAGTTCGAGTTTACAGGTGGCGGTTGATTTGGCTTTAGAATTAGCACGTGCGAAAAATAACGAAACTTAATGATAAAGGTTTGAATTTTATATGAATAATAGTAAAAAATTATCAAAAATAAAACAGGAAAATAACAAGATGCTTAGGGCGAAATCGATCATTCGCCCATTTTTTGGGATTGCGTTAGCGTTGATGCTGTCAGCATGCTCAACGCTCGCTACAGATCATCATTCTTGTGAATTAAAAGTATTATCGCTGCAAATTCCAAAACAGACGGAAGGATTTATACGTTTTGCATCACCGGCTGCCGTGGATGGCTTTAAACATAATCAGCAAAAATTTAATCAAGCGCTGACTGCGGTGCATAAAAAATATGCGAATCGTGATGGTGCTGATAAAATGCTTCAAGATGGACAGGCAATCAATGCTAATATTGATCTGCTTGTACAGCATCAAAATAGCCTGAGTGCGCTATATGAATCTCAACTTTTTGTAAGTGAAACCATTCCAGGTATTCAAGCTGAATATAACATTCTGGCTGATATGATGGCTAGAGTAAACAATTCAGCTATTCAAGCAATGATTGCCAAAAATCAAGTCTATATTGCGGGACGAATGTTGAGTTCTTTGCTGAAGTTAACTGATGTGAATTCTATTCATCCAGACGATTTAGATGACTTTTTAGCAGATTTTGAAACTTTCAATCTTTATTTGAAGGCTCAACTGAGTGGTAATCCTGAACTGGGTGTAGAGCGCGTAAACAATGCTGAAATGCGCGAAAGTTTGCTCTCCATTGAGGCTGAAACTGAAGAAATGATGAAATCTGAAACAATGGCTTTGTTGCAACAAAGAGAGCCATTGCTCAGTGTAATTAAAGCGGCTCGGGATAATGTGACCAAGTCCGAAGAAATTTTTGCTCGCTTGAGTGAATTTGAATCAAGTCAGTAATCGTTGTAATAAACCTATGCGGAGAATTTTATGTATCAAATTAATGCCCTAAACCCAAAAGATGAAGGGCATCACACGCGTAAGCGGTTTGGACAGAATTTCTTACATGATCAACGTGTTATTGCCAAAATTGTACGTTCGGTAAATCCGCGTACTGGTGACAATATTGTCGAAATTGGTCCCGGTCTTGCTGCGCTTACATCGCCTTTAATTGGTGAATGTGATGCTCTAACTGTAGTTGAGCTGGACCGTGACTTAGCCGCAGGTTTGCCGGGCCGTGTGCCGCATCCTGAGCGCTTGACCATTGTTGAAACCGACGCGCTGAAATATGACTTTACCGAGCTGTTTGCCGAAGGCCGTCCTCTGCGCGTGGTTGGCAACTTGCCGTATAACATCTCGACTCCGCTGCTGTTCCATCTCTTGGAGTTTGGCGACAAAGTCAAAGACATGCACTTCATGCTGCAAAAAGAAGTCGTGGACCGTATTACCGCTTCACCGAATACTAAAGAATACGGCCGTTTATCGGTGATGATCCAATACTTCTGTAAACCGACGTTTTTATTTGAAGTGCCGCCGGGCTCGTTTAATCCGCCGCCAAAAGTCACCTCTGCGGTATTCCGTTTAGAGCCTTATGCCGTTAAACCGATTGTGGCGAAAGATGAAAAAGCGCTTGCGCGTTTGGTTTCACATGTCTTTACTCAGCGCCGCAAGACCTTGCGTAACAGCTTAAAAGGCATGTTGGTTGAAGATGGTTTTGAAAATGCAGGGGTTGATCCAATGGCGCGTCCTGAAACCCTAACACTTGCAGAATTTGTCGCATTAGCAGATCAAATGGTGGCTTAAATAATTATGACTCGCAATATTCGCTATAACTATGTCATTGGTGATGTTCAAGGCTGTTTTGAAGCATTAAAAGCTTTACTGAAAGAGATAAAGTTTGATGCAGACCAAGATTTTATATGGTTTGCCGGTGATCTCGTCGCACGGGGTGAAAACTCGGTAGGCGCTTTGCGGTTCATCAAAAAATTAGTGGATAGTGAAGTTGCGGCGACGGTACTGGGCAATCATGATCTGACTTTGCTGGCATGCGCTCGCGGTATTAAGGATATCAATCCTAAAGACAATATCGATGATGTGATTCACGCTTTAGAAAGTGATGATTTGATTGATTGGTTACGCAAGCAGCCGCTGTGTCTATTTCCGAATGAGCAAACCATTTTGACTCATGCGGGTATTCCTTTGAATTGGACTGCGCAGCAAACCGCAGACTTGGCAAAGGAAGTGGAAGCGGTGATTGGTCATGACGACTTTGATGTGGTCGATGCGTTTCTTCAAGTGATGTACGGTAAAGAGCCGAACCTATGGTCGGATGATTTGTCTGGTCATGCGCGCTTACGCTGTATTACCAACTATTTGACGCGCATGCGCTTAACCGATGCTGAAGGCCGTTTAGAGTTTAGTTTTAAAGACTCACTCGATGACCCTATGCCTAAGGGTTTTAAGCCATGGTTTGAGTTTGAGTCACAAGCAGCGCAGACCCATCAAATTCTTTTTGGTCATTGGGCGGCTTTGCAAGGAAAAAGCATTTCAGCAAAAATCCAAAATGTGGATGGCGGATGTGTCTGGGGCAATCAGTTGATGGCTTATCGTTTAGAAGATCAGCACATGTTTGCGGTCGATAATCCTGTGATGTAAGTATTTAAAAATAATAAAGCCGCATTGATGCGGCTTTTTTATTAGTGTGAGGATTAGTCTAAACGAATCCAAGTTTGGTTACGGCCCAAGACTGAAACGCCAATACTTGCACGGATCGAAATACGTTTTCCTGTGCTGTTTAAGCGCACTTTAGCATCATAAACCTTGCCAGAAAGAGGGTCGATAATACGACCTTTTTCATAATTATTTGTATTATTAATTTGCTTTAAACCTTTAACAATTTCCATGCCGAGAATCGGTTGGTTGGTATAAGGCGCAGGGCACTTATTACAGTTTTTTTGTGGTGTATAGCCAGGACGTGGTGTAATTTTAATAATTTTACCGGTATAGGTATTATTTGATTCTTTGTGAATCGAAATAATCGCTTTGGCCGCTCCTGTTTTATCGTCAATTTGTTGCCACGTGCCAGCAATGTCATTTGCAAATGCGCCATTCATCAAACCGAATGTGCATAGGCTGAATAATATTTTTTTAAACATAATCGCTTTTCCCCTAGAAGCGTGATTTATGAGCACGTATGTTAGAAAGTTTACGAGAATAGTCAACTTTATTTTTAAAATAATTTGAATATCTTAGGCATAAAAAAACCGCCATGTTGGCGGTTTTTATAACACTGAGCTTATTCTTGGCGAATCCAAGTTTGGCTACGACCGAGTGCTGATACACCCATATAG
Source organism: Acinetobacter sp. YH12045 (assembly GCF_013419925.1). Lineage (NCBI taxonomy): Bacteria > Pseudomonadati > Pseudomonadota > Gammaproteobacteria > Moraxellales > Moraxellaceae > Acinetobacter > Acinetobacter sp. YH12045. Next base: position 11,116 of record NZ_VOZE01000020.1, read on the forward strand.
CCACGTAGCGTGAGACGTTTGCCACTGGCATTTAAGCGAACTTTTGTGTCGTAAATTTTGCCAGAAAGTGGGTCGATAATACGGCCTTTGTCGTAGTTATTGGTCCCTTCAACATGTTTTAAACCAGTTAACACATCAAGGCCTAAAATCGGTTTGTTTTTATAAGGTGCAGGGCAATTTACGCAGGTGTCGCGCGGTGTATAGCCCGGACGCGGCGTCACTTTGATGATTTTACCCACGAATGTTCCATTACTTTCTTTACGGATTTCAATAATGGCTTTTTGTGAACCTGTTTTATCATCAATTTGTTGCCAAGTCCCTGAAAGGTCTTGAGCAAAAGCTGAACCACTCATTACAGCAGCTAAGAATAAGAGGCTCACTTTTAATTTTTTCATCAGATATTCCCTGTAGGTGGTTCACCTATATCAAATCAATTTACTGAATAAATTTAAAATTTATTCAACGCGAATCCATGTCTGTGTACGACCAATCGCGGAAATCCCCAGATATCCACGTAAATGTAAGCGCTTACCATTGGCAGAAATTTTGCCTTTTAAGCTGTAAATTTTGCCTGCTAAAGGATCAATAATTTTTCCTTGAGAGTAGGTATTTTCACTTTCAAGTTTCAGCCCCTTAAATACATCCATCCCTAAAATAGGCTGGTTGGTATAAGGTGCAGGGCAATTCACACATTTTTCCTTTGGTGTATAACCCGGACGTGGCGTCACTTTCACAATTTTGCCGGTATAGGTGTCTTTGGCATCTTTTCGAATTTCGATCAGTGCTTTAGGCGAACCAGTTTTATCGTCAATTTGTTGCCAAGTCCCTGTAAGATCTTGAGCATAGAGTGCGGAGCTTGTAACTACAGCACCGAATAATACAGCCCATTTCAAACTTTTTTCGATCATATTAATAATCCTTTATCAATACACTTTGTGAGGGTTTATTGATCATACTAGGTAATATTTGAACTTAGAGCAACTACTCTAAGCGTAAATATTTACATTTTATTCGGGAAAGTTGACATGTTGCACAAAAGTGCCTTTACCAAAAATGTAACATCCACAGCACATCGTTCAATGTGTTGTGGTGTACCATTGAATTTATATTAAGTTTATTTTTTATACAAAACAATCATTTAAAAGTGATTGCTCAGTCACATATTTTGTAGATAGAGTATGAAAGTTGGCAACCAGATTGCTGTGAATACTGCATTTACCGCCATGCCAAATGCCGCATAGCGCCCAGCAATGCTGCCGCGCTGCCAAGCTTGAGCTGTGCCAATCGCATGTGCAGCAAGTCCTAAGGCGAGTCCTGATGCACGTTCATCATGAATATTTTTGAGTATGATGGGTGAAAATGCTGCGCCAATCACCCCTGATAAAATCACAATCAAAATCACCAAAGGAATCGGGGAATGCAGCAGCGTCGCAATGTTGATGGCAATTGGGGTGGTCACTGCCCGTGTAGCAAAAGCCATAATGGTTGGATCTGACAAATGCAGCAAATAAGCCAGCCCCATAGGGAGGGCAACGGCACTGATACTGGCAAAGACTAAAATCCCGCCCACGGCTTTTAATGGCAAGTCATCGTAGCGCATCGCTGCTAAAGGAATGGCCAAGGCCACTGTGACATAGCCGAGTAAGTTATTGAACAGTGGATTCACCTGTGCCATATAACTTTCATAGGAAATGCCAAAAAGATAGAGCATACCAATGACGAAAAACATCCCAATCACAATCACGGGGATTTGCGGTAATTTTTTATTAATGGGTTTTGCGACAAGATAGGCGATCAGGGTAATGATGAATCCAGAGATGATTGAAAGCATGTTGATTCTCCTTATAGCCATTTCTTAGACATTTTTGCGTAGACCCATAGCGGTATGAGGGTGCTGACAAAGAGAACAATCAAAAACATTGGAATTTCATCACCTAAATGCATCATCATCAGCAATGAGCCTGCACTAATGGGTAAGAAGGCAAAGGCACTTTCTTTCATGATTTTATTATTGGTATCGACCAAACTGGCTGGAATTTTGTTGAATTTTCTCCAAAATGAAAGCACGATCAAGAGGGCAATCAAACCGACTAGATTGCCTAATTCTGGGTGATTGAATTGCTTCATGACCCAGACCGCGCCTTCACGGAAAATAATAATTAATGCAATAGTGCCTATCCAGGCTTTCCAGTCGATGCGCTTGATCCAGTCCATTTTTGTCTTTCGTTAAAATTATACTAATCAAGTTTTAACCGATTTAGTCTTTAATTTCAAATTCTTCAAGTGGACGTTGGAATTGTTGCGCACGCGTTCCCAAAATTTCTTTGATGGGTAAATGCGCCTGTTTAATCAGTTGTTCTAACTTATGCGGGGCAATGATGACGTGCAAAATTAAGTTGCCTTGTTCATCATAACTTTCATTTTGGATCACATTGAGCGCATACAGTTGTGTTCTTAATTTGCCATAAGCTGGTTTTAGACGGACTTCAAAGCTTTGAATTTGGCCCATCAAGCATTCTTGAACCGCTTGGCGTAATAAGGGAAGACCTTTACCACTATGTGCTGAGACATAGACACGTTCCGGCTGATGTGGCTTGCCATAGATGATTTTAGGATCTTCACCACTGACATCAATTTTGTTATAAACGCGCAGAATCGGAACATCGACACCAATTTCTTTCAGTACTTTTTCGACAGCCTCGATTTGTTCCATCATGTCAGGACTGCTGGAGTCAACGACATGTAACAATAAGGTCGCCTCCAACGTTTCTTCTAAGGTGGCTTTAAACGACTCGACCAGTGAGTGCGATAAATTACGCACAAAACCTACAGTATCTGCGAGCACTAAGTTACCGATGCCATCCCAATGTAGACGGCGTAAAGTTGGGTCAAGTGTCGCAAAAAGTTGGTCTGCTGCATAGACATCACTTTTTGCTAAATTATTAAATAAGGTCGATTTACCAGCATTGGTATAACCCACCAATGATACGGTTGGAACAGCAGCTTTTTGACGTGCCACACGACCTTGCATACGTGTTTGGCGGACTTTCTCAAGTTTCGCTTTGAGTTGTCCCATACGGAGCTTGAGTAGACGACGGTCAGTTTCCAGCAGCGTTTCACCCGGTCCACGTAGGCCGATCCCACCTTTTTGGCTATCGAGATCGCCACGACTACGAATCAGCCGTGAAGCCATATGTTGTAATTGAGCCAACTCAACTTGCAATTTACCTTCATAGGTACGTGCGCGTTGGGCAAAAATATCTAAAATTAATTCTGTACGATCGACCACACGACAACGCATGATGCGTTCAAGATTACGTGCTTGGGCAGGGGTGAGAGCATGGTCAAAGATAACCAATTCGGCTTCATGCTCTGCAACCACTTCTGCAATTTCTTCAGCTTTCCCTGAGCCGATAAATAATTTGGCATCAGGCTTAATACGCTGAGCATGCACATGTTGCAGAATATTGGCACCTGCAGATTGAGCAAGTAAGTGGAATTCTTCGGTATCAAGGTCTGCAAGCATTTGTACTGCCACACTGACTAAAATTACGCGTTCACCGCTCGCTTGATGTTGATTTAAATTTTCCACTCAGCACACACTCCTGTTTAAAGATTCATTTTAGGCGAAAATGCAGTGCGAGGGTTAATCTAAGTGAGGGATTAATGGCTAAGTTCTGTATGTCGTGCTATTCAATTAGAGAAAGCTTCGAAAGCTCAGCGCCAATAAGAAAAGCACACTCACATATATCAATGAAAAACCAGCAATGGCTTTTAACGCTTGCCATGAAGAAATAGAGGGATTGTCTGAATATGAATGATTCATAATTTTAATCTTTAAAACCGATATAAAAATAATATTTGATTTTTAAAAACGATTAAAATGGGAAAATATTATCTTCGACTTCGGTTTTTATGATCAATGCAAAAAAACTGTCTTCGGTATATGATGATGAAAATTTACGCCAAATTGTGGCACCGTGTCCTTTTAGTGAACCGTTTATGAATCAACCTCAAATCGTCAATACACCGCAAATTAATGTGTTTTCAAAATTTTATTTGTATTGTAAAAAAGTCGGTGCAGCAGCTGTTGCCGTGACGCAGGGTTTTTATTTGGTTTATCGTCATCAATTGTATAAAGACCCGAATAACCCGCAAAATACTCGCTATGTGCAGTATTTTTGTCGCAAGTTATGCAAAGTATTCAATCTTGAAGTCAAAGTGCATGGTGAAATTCCACGTCAACCAGCCCTTTGGGTAAGTAATCATATTTCATGGTTAGATGTGGCAGTTTTAGGTTCTGGTGCACGTGTTTTCTTTTTGGCGAAAGCTGAAATTGAAAAATGGCCAGTGCTGGGTAAATTGGCGAAAGGCGGTGGCACCTTATTTATTAAGCGTGGCTCTGGCGACTCGATTAAAATTAAAGAACAAATTACAGGCTTCTTAAAACAAGATACGCCGGTACTCTTTTTCCCAGAAGCCACCACTTCAGATGGCAGCAAAATTAAAAAAATTCATGGTCGTATTTTAGGTGCTGCGATTGAAGCCGAACGTCCAGTCCAAATTTGCTTAATTTGCTATGTGAATCAGGACGGGGAACTCGATAATATTGCACCCTACGTCGGAGACATTAGCTTTGATCGACATGTCAAAAATGTCTTAGAAATGCCGAAAGTCACTGCGCATCTCATGACATTGCCCGCAATTGATTCGGCAGGTCATACTGTTGACAGCCTGACACAAGAAGTGCAGCAAAAAATGAATCAGGGATTGGCAGAACTTCAAGCCAAAGTCCTTAAAGCGCCAGTTCCAGTTGATGCATAATGAATTAATGATACATGCTGCAAGGGGATACCTTTGCAGCACAATCCTTACATAAAGCCTTCGAGCGGCAACCAAGAGATAAATTTCACCCCTGCTTTTTGCCACCACTTGATTTTCGGTTCACGTGGATAAATACGCGTTTGACCATTTGACAGCTTAATTTTCCAATTGATCTGTTGGTCTGCATTGAGCACTAACTTATAGGCATATTTACTTAAATTTTCATCCATGGTGTAGTGGACGGCTTTGGCTAAGCGTGGGCTATTCAGTAATACCCCAATTTCAGTATTTAAATATGCTGAACGTGGATCAAAGTTAAATGAGCCGATAAAGACTTGTTTTTCATCAATTGCCATCAGTTTGGCATGCAGGCTTGAACGGCTTAAACCTTTTAGACTAACTTTAGATTTTTCCGCCAACTCTTTGGTATTGGTGTTGAGGTTTTCTGCATCAGGTCTAGAGAGAAATTCATAGAGTTGAACGTCGTGTTCCAAGAGATCTTGACGATATTTGCTATAAAAAGCATGAACCAATGGTACGTCATTGGCCTGGAATGAGTTGGTCAAGACTCTGACTTTTACGCCATCTGCACGAAGGTTTTTTAGGCGTTCAGCCCCTTTTTTTTCTGGGACAAAGTAGGCTGAAACGATATCGACACTTTGTTCCGGTTTATCTAAACGGTTGAGGAGCTGAAAGTTAAGGTGCTCTTCTTTTTTGGCTTTAGATTTGATTTTGCTCGGGGAATCTTTGACCACTTCGGCTTTGACCCAGTCAAATTGGATTTTATTGTTGAGCCAGTCATCAAAGGCATGTGAACGGTTAGCTAAGTCCAAATAATTGACCACAGTGGCTTCTTGGTTATAGTCATCGAGTTGTTGTTTGAGACTGTCAAAGCGCAAACTATAGTGGCGTGGATTGACCAATTGACGTACTGGAAAGGCATAATCATCATTCCAATATTCGTCAAAAGAATGGATGATTTCATCGGATGCCGCACCGACCAGCATGACGTCAACATCGGAAAATTGATAATTATCACTGACGTTATAGTATTGGTTACTCATATTGCGACCACCAATCAATGCGATTTGATTGTCTGCAATAAAGCTTTTGTTGTGCATACGGCGGTTGATGCGTTTTAGATCCAGCACCATATCGACAGGGCGGAAATGTCGGAAGCGGTACGGGTTATACAGTTTGACATCAATATTAGCATGTTGGTCGAGTGCCATATAAATGCCTTCCATTTTTTTTGCATTATTGTCATCGACCAATAAACGAATTTTCACCCCACGATCTGCAGCTTTGATCATGGCATGTAGGGCCAAAGCACCAATTTTGTCGTTATCCCAAATATAGTATTGTAGATCTAAACTTTTTTCGGCCTTATTGATTAGCTCGATTCGAGCTGCTAAGGCTTCTAATGGGTCATAAAGTACGTGGTAACCGGTTAAGTTTGGATTTTGTTCCCGTAGCGGCAGCACAATTTTCGCAAGGCTAGTATCGTCTGTCGGGGTATTAAAAGCATATTCCACAGGTTGAGTTTGCTGTTTAGGCAAGGTACTACATGCAGATAAAGTCAAAACAAAGCTACAACTCAGCAAAACCACCTTAGTGTGGTTATGTATGAAGGACAAATTTTGCTGTTTCAGTGTAGCTGAGTTCATACTGTTAGACATACTAAAAAATTTGATTTGAGTATAAGTGTCAGCTGTGAAAAGATAAATATAGTGACCGAGTTTTCTCGTTAGGCAAATTGTAGAGCAAATGTATGTGGGAATTAGATTCCGTAGTGATGTATTTTTATATCGGGTTGGCTGTGCTGGGCGTTTGGGCAATATCCCAAGCTTGGTTAAGTCAGTCGCGCACGGAAACGATTCATCCGTTTAAAGCCTTCGTACATTTGTTGGCATTCTATCTTTCGTATTTACTTATCCCTTTATTCTTCTTTAGCTTTTATGCGGGTTGGAGTGGCTATTATTCACTACATGAAGCGATTTTTGTCGGTGCTGTTACGGGGCTTTTATGCTATGCCCGATTTATCGAGCCGCACATGATTCAGGTGAAAAAATGTCGATATCAATTGCATGAAACACGACAATTATTAAAGCCTGTACGCATTGCTTTAATTGGTGATTTACATATTGGTTTATTTTCGGGCCATGAACGTCAGTTAAAAATGATCGTCGATAAGATCAATGCACAAAATCCTGATTTGGTCGTGGTTGCAGGGGATTGGACTTACGAGCCAGAAAATAAGTTAGCTGAAGAACTGGCCGTACTAAAAAAAATTATTGCTCCGATTTATTCGGTGAATGGTAATCATGATGAGCAATATCCCGGTCCGCCTATTCAAGCGCTGTTAAAACATGCATTAGAAAGTAATCATGTGGTGGATATCGAAGGGCAAGTGGTTGAGTTTAATGAGTTTCGCTTATTAGGCGTTGGGGACTTATGGGCTGGTAAAGCCGATATGCGCTATTTGCCAGAATTGCCACAAGATAAACCTTGGATCATTTTGTCGCATAATCCAGATACCGTCGATATGGTACCTAAACTTCCGGGACGACCATTGATGTTGTCGGGTCATACCCATGGTGGACAAGTGGAATTGCCATGGTTGACCGATTATGTAATGAAAAAAGTGTCGATTTTAGGTCATAAAAAAGGGCTATATCAGCATGACAATGCAGATGTCTTTGTCACTGTTGGTACGGGCATGGTTGGGGTACCTTTCCGTTTTCTTGTGCCACCGACCATTGATATTATCGAGTTGATTTAATCAAAAGCTACCGTTCATTATCGCTAAACGGTTTGGTGAATGTTCTTCTTGATGTAGAGCTACAGGCCTTGTTTGGTTAATAAAATTGAATCGTGCTATTCATTTGCTGTTTGAAATTAAGTGAATGACCGTGTATTGGAACAGATGATGTGTATTGCTCAGTTGGATCTAAGCTGCATGCATGAATAAAATCGAAATGATGTCAACTATAGAGTAGCTAATCAGGTCATTGACTCAATTTGAGACATAAAAAAGCCAGCAATAGGTGCTGGCTTTTTTATTATGTGCAGATTAAACCTGATTATTCACATCATCATTTTTAGTTTCGCGAATCATTAAGAACGCGATCAATGAAAGGATTGATGCCGCAGTTAGGTAGTAACCTACTGCATATAAACCATAGCCAGTTGCAAGTTTAGTTGCGATCAATGGCGCGAAAGATGCACCAAAAATACCAGCCATGTTAAAGGTTAAAGCTGAACCTGTGTAACGTACAGACGTTGGGAAGATTTCAGACAATACCGTACCAATTGGACCATAGGTTAAACCCATGATCGCAAGACCGATACATAGGAATAAGAACACCATCGCAGTACTGCCAGACTCAAGCATGCTTGAGAAGACTAAGCCAAACAATGCAGATACAACACATACCGCAATCGAAGTCGTTTTACGACCAAATTTTTCAGCAAATACAGCAGAAAGTGGAATGAAGGCAGCGAAACAAAGTGTGGCAACCAGTTGAAGTTTTAAAAATTCTTCACGTGTGTAACCAAGCTGGGTTGTACCCCATTGTAAAGCGAATACTGTGGTTAAGTAGAACACAACGAATGTACAAATCGCGGCAATCGTACCGAGAATTAACATCCCCCAGTGCTTAGTGATCACTTCTTTGAACGGAATATTTACTTCTTTTTGCTTATCCAAAACTTTTTGGAACGCTGGTGTTTCATGTAATTTTAAACGAATCCACAGACCGACAATAACCAATAGCGCACTTGCAATGAATGGAATACGCCAACCCCATTGCATAAACTCAGCTTCAGACATGAAGTGACCTAAGGTCAAGAATGAGCCTGTTGCAAGAATAAAGCCGATTGGCGCGCCCAATTGAGGGAACATACCATACCAAGCACGTTTGCCTTCTGGCGCATTTTCAGTTGCAAGCAGCACGGCACCTGACCATTCACCACCTAAACCAAGACCTTGACCTAAGCGACAAAGTGCAAGCATGAGCGGAGCAGCGATACCAATTTGAGCATAGGTTGGAAGCAAGCCGATACATACTGTAGAAATCCCCATGGTGAGGAGAGCGGCAACTAATGTGGCTTTACGACCGATACGGTCACCTAAATGGCCAAAGAATGTTGCACCAATCGGGCGAGCAATAAAGGCAATCGCAAACGTTGCTAAAGATTGAATTGTTGCGGTTGTGGGATCTGTACTTGCAGGGAAGAACAGATGCGGGAAGATAATTACAGCCGCAGTTGCATAGATGTAGAAATCGAAGAATTCGATTGTGGTACCTACAAGACTTGCTGTAAGTACGCGGAATTTTGAATTTGTTGGTTGCTGTTCAGTGGCAGCAGCACTTGAAGACGCCATGGTGGACCTTACACTTACTAAAAATAATTGAACTTAGTTTTAAAAGCGTAATCTTTTTAAAAAAGGCGTAATTTCTTAAAAAAATACGAAATACCAACTTACGGACTGCGGAATTAGGGTCACTAAAGAATGCAGTGTCAGTGGGTTATATCACGTAGAGATAAATCGACAGGAAATGTGATCCTGCACCTATCAATACAAAAATATGCCAGATAGCGTGTGTATATCTTACCTTTTTTAAGGCATAAAACAATGCACCGATTGTATAAGATAGCCCGCCAATGATCAGGTAGGTTAAAGCTTGATCAGATAAAAAGCGTTGCATATCATCCATTACCAGTACTGCAAGCCATCCCATCACCAAATAGGCAATCAACGAAATCTTTTGAAAACGATGAATGAAAATTAATTTGAATAGTGTTCCAATAGCGGCAATAACCCACAGTGCAATGAGTAAATAATGCGCTTTGGTGGTAGGCAGTGCGATTGCCAGAAACGGGGTGTAAGTACCTGCAATTAAATAATAGATTGCGGTATGGTCGAGCTTTTTGTACCAACCACGGCGCTCAGGAGACTCTGCGAAGTGATATAGACTCGAAGCCGAAAATAATAACAGCATACTGAATGCATACACCCAAAGTGCAAGCCATTGTCCAGTTGGAAGATATGATCCTTTTAAAATCAGTAGGATACCTGCGATGGCAGACAACGCTGCACCGAAAGCATGGGTATAGAAATTCAGTCTTTCTTCAGCTGGGTCATAAGCTAAAAGATGGGGAGCATTCATAACGTATCTTTTATAATAATTTAAATATACATATGTATAGTAATTCAATTTTGCTTTTGGTGTAAGAAGATTTAAAATTGTTTTGCAAATTTATCTAGGTTTATATTATGTCATCTTTGGCTTCTCCCTCTACGCAAGAGCAGCAATTTTTAGCAGCCTTTCAGCAAGCCATTGAAACACAGCGTTTTGATCGCATGATTTTGAGTCAGTATAAAGGTGAATTAGACCAATTAGAAAAAATGACCTTACGAGTCATTTCGCTGCAAGGTGAGTCATTTCTCAGCTGTTTATATCGTTACAAAACTCAAGATATCACCAAAAATTATCCAATCGCATCTGCATATCAACAAGTCGAAAGTTTATTGAGTTGTTGTAAGCAAGCCAACCTGATGACCTTGGATGAAGAAATTCAGCTTAAGAAAAATAAAAAGAAAGCCATGCTAAGCATCAGCAAAAAGCAGCCAACCTTAGGGAAAAATCCTACGGAGCAGCAAGGACATGATCGAGCGAAACACCGCTATGTCGATCAAAACAGTTATTTCTTACAGCCACTCGGTATTACGGATGCAAAAGCACAAATTATTCCGAGCATGGCACGTAAATGGAAACAAATTAATAAATTTGTAGAAATTTTTTCAGGTGCTTTAAGCCAGATCAAAGAAACCGATCAATCTCTGCATGTTGTAGATTTTGGTTCAGGTAAAGGCTATCTGACTTTTGCATTATATGATTATTTAGCAAAACACCAGCAAGTGCCTAAAGTGACAGGGGTTGAGCTGAATCCGAAAATGGTGGAATTTTGCCAAAGCGTTGCACAACAGTCGAATTTCAGCCAACTTGATTTTTTCCAAGGCGATGTTCGTACCTATGCGCCTGAGCGCTTAGATGTCATGATTGCGCTGCACGCCTGTGATGTGGCGACGGATTTTGCGATACATACCGGCATTCGATTAAATGCGCAAATGATCATGTGTGCGCCGTGTTGTCATAAAGAACTGCGTCCGCAATTAAAAGCGCCACAAGTACTTGCACCGATGTTGCAATTTGGTATTCATGCAGGTCAGCAAGCAGAAATGCTCACCGACACGATTCGTGCACTTTTATTGAAAGCATATGGTTATGAAACCAAAGTTTTCGAATTTGTGGCACTTGAGCATACCAGTAAAAATAAAATGATCTTGGCAACCAAACGTGCAGACTATGTCGAACCTGATCAAGCGGTATTGGTACAGATTCAAGCTTTAAAAGACATGTATGGCATTCAAATCGTTAGAATTATTGTTGAATGATCAATGGGACCAGCAAGATATTGGCTGTAAATGCTAAAGGATGACGGGATGCAGCAGTTAAATATTCAATTTGGTCCGTGGGAGCAACTGGTATCTGCAGCTCGACCGATACGAGAACAGGTCTTTATTTTAGAACAGCAGATATCGCCCGAAGATGAATGGGATGCAGAAGATGCGATTTCATTGCATTTTATTGTTCATGATGGAATGAAAGCCGTTGCAACTGCTCGTTTGTTGAAAAATAACAGTATAGGTCGTGTTGCTGTTTTAAAGGCCTATCGCGGTCAGGGGATTGGTAAAATCTTGATGCAAGCCATTATCAAACAAGCGAAATTAGAGCAACGTGAATATTTAAAACTATCTTCACAAGTGCATGCTATACCGTTTTATGCAGCTTTAGGTTTTGTTGTTGAAGGTGATGAATATTTAGATTGTGGTATTCCGCATCAAGATATGTACATGGCTTTGGCTTAAATACGTAAAATTGGACATCTATAAATAAAAAAACGCTTAATATTTTAAGCGTTTTTTTTATATAGATGAGGTCAAAGCTTAGTGACCATGATCATTCGATGCAGTAGGTTCAGGGCTCATGTCATCCATATGTGCATGTTGTTCTTCAGTCATCTGCATATCTGCTGCAGTCGGCGCAGAAGCTTCACGAGCTGCTTGATCAGCTTGCGCCTTTTTCAACGCTTCTTCTGACATCACAGGGGCATTTTTAAATGCATGCTGTTGAGTATTGTCTTTTTTCTGTTGGCTCGGCATATAGTCTGGTTCATTGGTCACAGCAAGCCAGAAAATACCCATGAATAGCGCACCTAAAATACAGAAGATAATCAGTGCTTTCCAGCCCCACGGTGATTTTTCAGGAGAAGTATGATCAGTCATAACAAGCTACTCAATCGGATAAAAAGAAATCAAAAAACTTGTTACTTTATAACATAAAACTGATGAGAGTTCGCGTAAATTCTAGGCTTGTTTGCAAACACGCGACTGACAAGGAAAATAAAAAGGAGCCGAAGCTCCTTTTGATGTGATTGAACAGCAAAATTTGCATGCTCAAAATGAATAATTAAATCTGCTCAGCTTTCGCCACTTTGTCTTTCAGCAATTGCGGTGCTTTGAAGCGTTCGCCATATTTTGCTTCTAGTGTATTGGCACGTAATAGCGCTTTTTCCAAACCATATTGGTTTAAAAATTGAAGTGCACCACCTGTCCAAGGGGCAAAACCAATCCCGAAGATTGATCCGACATTACCATCTACTGTTGATTCAAGTACGCCTTCTTCTAGGCAGCGCAGCGTATCGAGTGACTGTACAAACAGGAAGCGGTCAATCATTTCCTGTTCAGAAATAGCATTATCTTTCTGCCATTTGCTCAAGCCATCCCAGAGATGCTTTTTACCGCCTTCAGGGTATTCATAAAAACCTGCGCCGGCAGCTTTACCTTTACGTCCGAACTCATGAATCATCGTCTGAATCACCTCATCCGCACCTGAACGTGGTAGGTCATTGCCTTCGGCTTGCAAGGCTTTACGTGTCTCGGCCGCAACATGCTCAGACAGCGTTAAAGACACTTCATCTTGAATCGCCAATGGGCCTACAGGCATGCCGGCTTTTAGTGCAGCCATTTCAATGCGGGCAGGGTGTACGCCTTCAGACAGCAGACGTAAACCTTCTTGCACAAAGGTGCCGAAGACACGGCTGGTAAAGAAACCGCGGCTGTCATTGACTACAATTGGCGTTTTACCAATTTGCTGCACATAGTCATAGGCTTTGGCTAAGGTTTCAGCTGATGTGTTTTTACCTTTAATAATTTCCACCAATTGCATTTTGTCGACAGGGCTAAAGAAATGCAGACCGATAAATTTTGCTTGATCTTGAGATGCATTGGCCAAGCCTGAAATTGGCAAGGTTGAAGTGTTTGACGCAAAAATACCGCTATTTGCCAAATAGGCTTCTGCTTCTTGTGTCACTTTGGCTTTCAACTCGACATTTTCAAACACAGCTTCAATGATCAAGTCACAGCCTTGTAAGTCGGCAGCATCTGCAGTGGCATGAATCAGTCCTAAGACTTGATCACGTTTTTCTGCACTTAAACGGCCTTGAGTTACTTTTTTATCCAGCAGTTTTTGGCTATAGGCTTTGCCTTTTTCAGCAGCTTCTACAGAGATATCTTTAAGTACAACTGCAATGCCTTTTGATGCTGTGGCATAAGCTATGCCTGCACCCATCATGCCTGCGCCCAAAATGCCGACTTTGGTGGCTTGCCATTTCGCAACGTCTTTTGGACGGCTTGCACCTGACTTGATGGCGTTGAGACCATGCCAGAAGGTGCTGATCATATTTTTAGAAATTTGACCGGTTGCAAGGTAGGTAAAGTAACGTGATTCAATGGTGAGTGCCGTATCGACATCCACTTGAGCGCCTTCAACTGCTGCGGCCATAATGGCTTCAGGTGCAGGGTAACAGCCCTTGGTTTTGTCACGTAAAATGGCTGGTGCAATGGCAAGCATTTGCGCCACCGCAGGTGTGGATGGCGTCCCGCCCGGAATTTTATGGCCTTTTACATCATAGGGCTGTTGTGATTTTGGATTGGCTTTGACCCAAGCAATGGCTTTGTCCATCAATTCTTCAAGGTTTTCTGCGGTGTCTTGAATCAGCCCCAATGATTTGGCTTTTTCGACACCAATTTGTTTGCCTTCCATTAAGAGTGGAAATGCATTTTGCAGACCCAATAAACGCACCATACGTACGATGCCACCACCGCCCGGCAGTAGGCCTAAGGTCACTTCAGGTAAGCCAAATTTCGCCTTAGCATCATTCAGCGCAATACGATAATGACAGCCGAGAGCTAACTCCCAGCCGCCGCCAAGCGCTGTGCCATTTAAAGCTGCGACAACAGGAATGCCGCGCGTTTCAATATAACGCAGTTTGGCTTTCATCTCTTCAATCATATTGAAGAATTCAGTTGCATGCTCAGGTGTAGCTTGAATCAGTTCGTCTAAATCACCGCCTGCAAAGAAGGTTTTTTTTGCGGAACGGAAAATAATCCCTGCAATATTATCGTCAGCTTGCAGTTTGTCTACTGTTTCAGCCAGTGCGGTGCGGAAGTCTGCATTCATGGTGTTGGCAGATTGGTTTGGAGAATCTAAAGTTAAAATGACGATATTGTCGGCATTTTTTTCAAATTGAATTGCGCTCATAAATTTTATCCAAATATTTTTATGACTTTGCTAGTGATTTTTGAGATTTAAATTATTCATCGTCACTACGGAGTCTTTCCAAATTTGTTTATTACTGTTTTTTTCATTTCAGCTAAAGCCGTGCTTTAGCTTCATTCAGGTTCGACCTACTTTTGTTTCGGCAAAAGTAGGCAAAACCATTTGTCATCCACAAAACCTGTCAACTAATGTCTTTTTTCTAAAAGTTCGCAGAAACATTATTTTCAATTTTTGGTCAGGTTGTGGATGACACATACCAAGTATCAAATGCTTTGTACGGTTCGGTTAATTAAACTAGCTCAATAATCGTTGCGATGCCCATACCACCGCCCACACACAAGGTTGCTAAACCGCGTTTTTTACCTTGGCGTTCTAGTTCATCCATCAGGGTGCCTAAAATCATGGCGCCTGTTGCACCCAGCGGATGTCCTAATGCAATTGCACCGCCATTCACATTGACTTTGGTAGGATCAACCTTGAGTTCGGTGATAAAACGCATCACCACAGCTGCAAAAGCTTCGTTCACTTCAAATAGGTCAATATCATCAATTGTTAGGCCAGCTTTGGCTAAGGCTTTACGTGCAGCAGGTGCAGGGCCAGTCAGCATAATGGTTGGGTCTGCACCCACCAATGCAGTGGCAAGCACTTTGGCACGCGGTTTTAGGCCTTGTTCTTTGATCGCTTTTTCAGAGGCAAGCAATACTACGGCAGCACCATCAACGATGCCCGATGAGTTCCCTGCATGGTGTACATGGTTGACTGCGCCGACTTCAGGATATTTTTGCAAGGCGATGGCATCAAAGCCCATTTGCCCCATCATGGCAAAACTTGGGTTGAGCTTGCCTAAGCCTTCTGCTGTGGTCGTTGGTTTAATAAATTCATCTTTGGCTAAAACGGTCACGCCTGCTTTGTCTTTAACCGGAACGACAGATTGGTCAAAATAACCATTGGCTTGAGCTGCTGCGGCTTTTTGCTGAGAGTTGGCTGCAAAGGCATCCACATCTGCTCGGCTGTAACCGTCAATGGTGGCAATTAAATCTGCCCCAATGCCTTGTGGAATAAAATCACAGGCCATATTGGTTTCAGGGTCAAGCGCCCAAGGACCGCCATCTGAGCCCATCGGCACACGAGACATCGACTCTACACCGCCAGCCACCACAAGGTCTTCCCAACCAGAGCGGACCTTTTGCGCGGCCATATTCACTGCTTCTAAACCTGATGCACAAAAACGGTTGATTTGAACGCCTGCCACATCATTATCCCATCCGGCCGCAATCGCTGCGGTTTTGGCAATGTCCGCACCTTGGTCACCAATGGGGGTCACGCAGCCCAATACAATGTCGTCTACTGCAGCGGTGTCAAATTGATGTCGGTTTTGTAATTCGTTCAATAAACCGATCAGTAGGCTAATCGGTTTAACGGCATGTAGTGAACCGTCTTTTTTTCCTTTGCCGCGCGGTGTGCGAATGGCATCAATGATGTAAGCCTCGCTCATAATCCTGTCCTTATGATCTATAAATTTTTATTGGTTTTTTGAGTGTACGGATTAATCAACCCAGTGCAATGATGAGAACGGGTGAGTCGTTTGATATTTTTGGTCAACGCTTGCTGCTGAATAAGATAAAAATCAACCTGCATATTGAAAGCGAGGATCGGCTAAGATCAGTTGCTATCGATTTAGTTCAAATTGAAGATCTGCTTATGCATAAAAATGTGAAGCGAGTGTTGAAAGGTCTGGCTTGGCTAGTACTAGTAGGCTGCTTAGGTTTTGTATGCATGATCGGTTTTTATGTTTATATGATCTATGGCATTCATCCCTCAGATGAGGGGACGGGCGGTTTAGCCTGTGAGTATGATCGAAATGATCATGTGACCAAGGCAGAAATGTATCGGATACAGGATGGCAAACGCGTGATCACGCCCGTCGATCCATTGCTTTGTCAAAAACAACGTGCAGATTTTCCGAAATAAAAAAACCTGATCGAGATCAGGTTTTAGAGAATGCTATTTTTGAATATTGCTTAGTGATAACCATGTAATTGGCGATATAGGCCTGGTGTTACACCGGTCCACTTTTTAAATGCACGGTGGAAAGTACTGGTTTCACTAAAACCGACTTGCTGTGCAACATCTTCAAGCGTTAAGTCTGGATTAAGCAATAAGTGAATTGCAGCATCACGACGTAAAGCATCTTTTACACCTTGGTAGCTCTTACCTTCAGCGGCTAAACGACGACGTAGTGTTTGCGGCGATAGATACAGCATTGAAGCAACATCGTTCAAGGTTGGCATTTCTTCGCCAATTTGACTCTTCAGCACATCACGGATACGAGATGTTAATGAATTGGTATTTTTAAATTTAACCAATAACTGTGCAGGAGCCGCTTTTAAGAATTCTTCAAGCGTTTCTTCGTTTTGACGAATAGGTAAATCTAAATAATCCGCTGCAAATGTAATTTCAGTTCGTGGTGTATCAAACTGCATGACAGGTGCAAAAAACAAGGCATCATATTCGTCAGCATGTTCAGGACGTTCATAACCGAAGTGTACGCGTTCTAAAGGCAGACGACGTTCAATCAACCAAGAAGCGAGACCATGCCAAATCATCAGCATACTTTCTGTAATGAAATGGTCTGGGTCCATAGATTTTGGAATTTGTGGAACTAAACGTGCTTCGTGTTTATCACGTTCTAGTGTTACCGACCATTCATCACCAAACAGTTTGTAGAACTGCGAAGACAATTCAAGTGCATCACCGAGTGTTTTTGCATGAATAATCAATTGGCACATAATGGCAAAAGTACCCAAGCGGCGCGGTTGAATATCAAAACCGACATGTTCGTCTTGAGTCACCATCCACAACATTTTAATAAAACGTGTGTATTGTTCAGGTGAAATACGGGCTTTGGGTTGGCGTAGAAGTTCAGCCTCAATGCCAACATGAGACAATAAAGTTTCGACATCCATGCCGAGACGTTTCACACCAGTTAAGGCTGCGTTGACGAAATGGATACTGATCGTATCACGACTCATGTTTAATCCTTCAGTCTCTTTAATGTTCACAAATGTTTGACCTAAATGACGCTAAAAAAAGAAATCATGGCAATTTACAACAGCGGTTTTGCCATTTTTACATGGTAAATTGCCGAAACTATCAAGGTAAATGGCTGAACATGACATTGTTTTAATCATTTTATATTTCTACCATGGATAAAAAATCTACACAATTAGAGAAAAATATCCATGGAAGCAGCTTTAAAAGGATTGAAAGTACTCGACTTTTCGACATTACTCCCAGGGCCATTTGCGACCTTGTATTTGGCTGACATGGGTGCGGAAGTTGTGCATATTGAGTCACCGACGCGTCCTGATCTGGTTCGTTTGATGCCACCTTATGCCAATGGGCAAGCCACAGCGCATAGTTATTTAAATCGCAATAAACAATCCATCGCATTAGATTTAAAAGATCCGAAAAGTATTGAATTGATCAAAGCCAAAATTTCAGATTTTGATATTGTGGTAGAACAATTTCGTCCAGGTGTCATGCAACGCTTGGGTTTGGATTATGCAGTTTTGGCCGAAATTAATTCGCGACTTATTTATTGCTCGATTACGGGTTATGGTCAAACCGGACATTACAAAGACCGAGCAGGGCATGACATCAATTACTTGGCTTTATCGGGCATTTCAGGTCATAGCGGACGCCAAGATAGTGGCCCGCCACCGATGGGGATTCAAATCGCTGATGTAGCAGGCGGATCAATGCATGCAATTACTGGCATCTTAGCTGCGGTGATTGAGCGTTACCGTAGCGGTTTAGGACAATATATTGATATTTCCATGACCGATTGTGCCGTCGCATTGAACAATATGGCTGCAGCTGGCGTATTGGCTGCCAATGCGGTAACCGCCGCAGAAACTGCATATCTGAATGGCGGAAGTTTCTATGACTATTATCGAACCCAAGATGGTCGCTATCTGTCTATAGGTGGTTTGGAGCCACAGTTTTTAAATGGATTGGCGCAAATTCTAGATTTACCCGCTTTAGCAACGCAAGGCATGTCATTTGATCCGCAAGACCAGACTGAAATTAAGCATGCAATTGCCCGAAAAATACTAACCAAAACATGGGCTGAGTGGAAAAAGATTTTTGCCTCTCAAGATGTCTGTGTGGAGCCAGTTTTAAGTTTGGATGAAGCTCTAAATTCACAATTGGCCCAAGAGCGGCATTGGTGTGTTGAAGTTCCGCTACAAGAAGGCGACACAATGACACAAACTCAACTGGCATGCCCAATTAAATTTTCTAGATCAGCATTGATTTATACCCATGTGGGTAAAACTTTAGGTGCGGATAATTGGTTATGAAAGGTATAAAAAAAGGTGATAAGTTAAACAATAAAACCTTTAAAATCTCTTAATTAGATAAAAATCTATGTAAATATTGAGAGTTGTTAACAAAAAAATAAATAAATTATACAAATGTGAGAGTATTATATGAACTATTAACACAATTGGTATATAGGTCTCCAAATGAAAATAGCTGTGAGTAAACTTGGATCTTTATATCTTAGCCTCGGAATAATGCTTGCGGGTTCAGCAACCCAAGCGGCAACTACTGCAGATGCTTTCAGTTCTGAAAGCCCATGGATGTTCGGTGATTGGAACGGTCAACGAACAGCGCTTCAACAGAAAGGTTACGATTTTAGTTTTAGTTATGGTGGCGAATTAGCTACTTTGTTAGATGCAAAGCATGCTTCAAGTCATGGCACTGAATATGCGGACCAATTCGCGATCGGGGCACATCTCGATTTAGAAAAAATTGCGGGTTGGAAAGATACCGAAGCGCAAATCAATATCACTGAACGTAATGGTCGTTCATTGTCTCAAACTTCAGATGCATTAAATGGTCATTTAAGTGCAACACAAGAAGTGTGGGGTCGTGGTCAAACTTGGCGTTTGACTGATTTTTGGATCAAGAAAAAATTCTTAGACCAAAAATTAGATATTAAAGTCGGTCGTTTCGGTGAAGGTGAAGATTTCAACAGCTTTGACTGTGACTTTCAAAACTTAGCACTTTGTGGCTCACAAGTGGGTAACTGGGTCGGTGACCAATGGTACAACTGGCCAGTCAGCCAATGGGCTGCTCGCGTGAAATATAACATTCAGCCTGAACTCTACGCACAAGTCGGGGTTTATGAATACAACCCTGAAAATCTAAAACGTGGTAAAGGGTGGAACTTGAGTACCGATGGTTCTAAAGGTGCGATTATTCCTGCTGAAGTGGTGTGGACTCCAAAAGTGGGGACACAAAAGCTTCCGGGTGAATACCGTGCAGGTTACTACTACAGTACCGCTGATGCCGATGTCATTGATAGCCCAGTAAATGAAAAAGATCACCATCAAGGCGGTTGGATTGTGGCGAAACAACAACTGACAGCACACAAAGACGATGCCTCACGTGGCTTAACTGGGTTTATCAATGCCACCGTGCACGATACTAAAACCAATAATGTAAGTGATATGCAAAATATTGGCTTGGTCTACAAAGGCGCATTCGATGCGCGTCCCAAAGATGAAATCGCAGTAGGTCTTGCCCGTATTAGCATCAATGATGACCTCAATGATGGTCGTAGTGAAGAATACGATGCCGAAATTTACTACGGTATTCATGCGGCAAACTGGCTGACTATTCGCCCAAATATTCAATATATCCGTCACGTCGGTGCTTACAAAAATGGTGAGAATGCGTGGGTCGGCGGTATCAAATTTCAAACAGCATTTTAATTGATGTCCGATTAGAGTTCTTATAAAAGCAATTCGGTAATTCTGAGAAAAATTACGATATTTCCCCTTGAATTGTTTTTGTAACAACTTCTCTTTGCGACATAAAAACGGTGGTGCGTTGAATGTGTTTCACGCACCAAATACAACATTCGACAATAGAGGTGGTCAACATGAGCAACCCATCTACTAGAACTGGGATGCGAACATTTACCGTCGTTGTGATGGCAATTTTCGCCTTAGTTCTATTGATTGGTGGTATCTGGCTGGCAGTCCTTGGCGGTTCTTGGTACTACATAATCGCCGGCCTGTTAATGCTGGCTTCAGCAATATACTTAAGAAAAATTCAAAACAGTTCTTTATACATTTATGCAGCGTTGATGCTGGGTACAGTGATTTGGGGACTTTGGGAGGCAGGTTCTGACTTTTGGGCACTTGCACCGCGTTTTGATATTTTAGGCTTATTGGGCCTTTGGTTACTGATTCCTGCCGTGACACGCGGTATGGAAAATGGCAAAACTGCGAAAATTACATTATCAGGCACACTGGTGATTGCGATTATCGTGATGATCTATTCAATTTTTAATGATCCGCAAGAAATTCACGGTGAGATTAAAAATGCACAACCTCAAACAGCCAAAGCGATTGAGGGTATTGCTCCTGAAGATTGGCCTGCCTATGGTCGCACACAAGGTGGTGTACGTTATTCTCCACTCACCCAAATCAATAGCGACAACGTTAAAGATTTAGAAGTAGCATGGACTTTCCGTACAGGTGAGTTACCAACAGAAAATGACTCAGGTGAAACCACAAACCAAGTCACTCCGATTAAAGTCGGCAATGACATGTTTATGTGTACAACTCACCAACGTTTAATTGCACTTGATCCTGCGACAGGTAAACAAAAATGGGCATTCGATCCTAAACTTAAAGCGGACAATACCTATCAACATTTAACATGTCGTGGTGTGTCTTATTTTGACGCAGCAAATACCACTCAGTTTGCAAAAAGCTTAGAGAACAAACGCTCGACTTCAACTGAATGTCCGCGCAAAGTGATCTTGCCTGTAAATGATGGTCGATTGGTTGCAGTCAATGCTGACACAGGTAAAGCATGTAGTGATTTTGGTCATAACGGCGAAGTCGATCTACAAAAAGATATGCCTTATCCGTATCCGGGCGGTTATATCCCAACTTCACCTCCAGTGGTTACTGGCACAACCATTGTGATTGGCGGTTCAACAACTGATAACTTCTCGACTAAAGAGCCATCTGGTGTCATCCGTGGTTATGATGTTAATACTGGTGAATTATTATGGATCTTTGATACGGGTGCACAAGACCCGAATGCCATGCCAGGCGAAGGTCAAAAATACTCTGTAGCCTCACCGAATGCATGGGCACCTTTAGCATATGACGAAAAACTTGACATCGTTTATGTGCCAACAGGTGTAGGCACACCAGACATTTTTGGTGGTCACCGTACGCCATTAGATGAACGCTATGCAAACTCAATGTTGGCATTAGATGCATCAACAGGTAAATTAATTTGGAATTTCCAAACCACACATCATGATTTGTGGGATATGGATGTACCATCACAACCTTCATTGGCAGATATCAAAGATAAATCAGGTAATATTGTTCCTGCGATCTATGTCTTAACCAAAACAGGTAATGCATTCGTCCTTGACCGTCGTACCGGTAAAGCGATTGTGCCAATCACCGAAAAAGCAGTTCCACAAACTGTAAAACGTGGTCCACAAACTAAAGGTGAGCATTATTCTGCAACTCAACCGTTCTCTGATTTTGATTTAGCACCAAAAGATAAATTGACTGATAAACAAATGTGGGGTGCCACTATGTTTGACCAGTTGATGTGTCGTGTGTATTTCAAATCATTAAACTACGACGGTATTTATACACCACCATCTGAAAATGGCACATTGGTATTCCCTGGTAACCTTGGGGTATTCGAATGGGGTGGTATGTCGGTGAACCAAGACCGTCAAGTTGCTGTGATGAACCCAATTGGCTTGCCATTTGTCACTAAGTTGATTCCTACAGATCCAAACCGTGAGCAAACTGCGAAAGGTGCGGGTACTGAACAAGGCGTGCAACCGATGTATGGCGTACCTTATGGGGTGGAAATCAAAGCATTCTTGTCACCACTTGGCTTACCTTGTAAACAACCTTCATGGGGCTTTACTGCGGGTGTAGATTTAAATACACATGAAGTGGTCTGGAAAAAACGTATTGGTACAATTCGTGACAGTTTACCGAAATTGTTCCAATTACCTGCTGTGAAAATTGGTGTACCGGGTCTTGGTGGATCAATCTCGACTGCTGGTAATGTCATGTTTGTAGGCGCAACACAAGATAACTATATCCGTGCAATCAATGTAACGAATGGTGATACTTTGTGGGAAGGTCGTCTACCAGCAGGTGGTCAAGCGACTCCAATGACTTATGAAGCAAATGGTAAACAATATGTTGTGATCATGGCTGGTGGTCATGGTTCATTTGGTACAAAACTTGGTGATTACCTTGTTGCGTATGCTTTACCAGATAAAAAATAAGTGATTTTACATCGCTAAATAAAAAGCCCGATTTATCGGGCTTTTTATTGGCTTAAATTCTTTATGTAAATTTATGCTAAGTAATGGAGAAATAATTCAATAGACTTCTTTCATAATTCATTTTTTGCTCAGCTCTAAATTATAGATTCCCGCAATTAAATTGAATCTTAAGCCCAGTCTTTTTCCTCGATTACGATATCGCTCGGCAAGGATTTTGAAAGTTT